>JBKJNL010000006.1:0-3959 GCA_046593615.1 Myxococcota bacterium
CGCAGTGGAACCACAGCTTGCCCATCATCGTCAGCTCGTTGAGCGACGGCACGAAGCGCAAGAATGTCCTCGTCAACCGGTTCTCGAACACGGCCTTGTAGAGGGCCTCGAGCTTCAAGGTCATGAGCGCGTATTCGCGCGTGGCCTGGGCAGGGTTGAAGTTCACCACCGTCAAGCTGCCACCGAGCGGGTTGGCGGCGTTGCGCTCGACCTCGACGAGGTCGTCGGGGACGGCGGCGATGCCGAGCAGCCCGCTGTGCGAGTCGCGGGCGTGCACCTGGCAGAGCAGCGTGTTGTGGCCGTCGTCGACGAAGCGCCGGGCCAGCGCACAGGCCACGAGGGATTTGCCGACGCCGCCTTTGCCGGTGACGAAGTGGATTTGCCGCCCCATCTCGGGATTGCCGCTGGTCGCCGGGCTCACGCAGCGGAGCTAGCAGCATCTGCCTTGGTCGTCACGCCATCGACCATCCGCTTCACTAGCGCCGCGATGTGCCTGGCGACGTCGTCTCGCACCAGGAACGCGGCGTGGCCGACGTCGTCGAACGAGCAGCACTCCGATCCGTCGGGCAGGCACGAGGCCTTTGGGTAGCAGATGGCGTCGACGGCGCTGGCGACGACGAAGCTGTGCTTCACCAGGGCCGACAGCGGCGGCAGCGACGTGAAGCCGCTGTGCCCGGCCCGCAGGTGCCCGACCCAGAACGGCGCGAAGCGCACAAAGGCGGTGCCCGCGTGCGGCGAAGCCACGGTGACGGCGCCGACGGTGGCGGCTCTGACGTCGTCGTCGTCGGCCAGCAGCCGCCGGATGACGAGGCCGCCCATCGAGTGGGCGACAAACACCAGCTTCACGTCGGGCGCCGTGCGCCGCAGGCGATCGACGACGCTGCGCAACCGCCGCGTGTGCACCTCGAGCGAGCGCACAAACATCCCGTGATCCGGAGCGAGCGCCGGCGCGTCGACGCCGGCGTCCTCGACGGCGCGTCGCCAGCCGGTGGTGCAGGTGCCGTCGGCGAGGGCGCCGTGGACAAAGACGACGACGACTTCGGCGCCTTTTTCGACGTCTTCGGGTTGCGTGCGCTTGCGGGCGACGACGCCCCACCAGGCGATGCGCAAAAAGGCCGGCATCTCGCGAAAGCCGGCGCCGACGAGGCCCGGCGCGCCGCCGTCGAACGAGAGGCGCAGCAGGCCGGTCCCGGCGTGAAAGAGGATGATGCCGACGAACACGGCGACAAAGACGAGGGCAAAGACGACGACGATGCTCATGCGCCGCCCCTCGAAGCGCTGCTCCCTCGCTTGCGGGGGCTCCGTCGATGCGCAAAGGCGCGAGGCCCAGGCGACAACGGCCCTCGAGCGGAGCACCCCATGAGCAACGGCAACGGCCCCAATGGCCCGAACGGCACAGAGAACACCGCGGTCAAGACCATCCTCTCGCTCGGCGAAGAAAAGATGGGCGAGGTCGTTCGCCAACTCCTGGCCAACGAAGGCTTCGTGACGGCCATGCAAACGGCGGTCGTCGGTGGGCTCTCGGCCAAGCGCAACCTCGACAAGGGACTCTCCGGGGTGCTCGGTCTGGTCAACATCCCCACCGTCGACGATGTCGACAAGGTGCGGGCCCGCCTCACCGAGATCGAAGAGCTGGTGGGCGAGCTCTCGACCCGGCTCGCAAAGGTCAGCGACAAGCTCGACGAGTAGTCAGGCGGGCCTGACAACAACCTGGCCAGCAACCTGAGCTGGCAACCTGAGCCAACAACCTGAGCCAGCAACCTGAGCCAGCAACCTGAGCCGGCAACGGCGACGGCTTCAGCTCTTTCGCGCACCCTCGAGGGCGGCGATCTTGACCTCGAGCTCCTCGACGCGTCGCTTGAGGGCGTCGACGTCGGGGCCCTTTCCCGGCAGCTTGGCGGTGCCTTTTTCGACGGCGTCTTTGATGCGCTCGTCGACCTTTTTCTGCCAGCTCTCAAAAGCTTCGGTCGTCGACGACACGAACTCCTGGATGACGCCGTTCTTGACGTGGTCTTCGGCAGCGGCGGCCCCCTCGGCAGCGGCGTCGACGGTCGCGCCTGCGTCGCCGTCCCCGCCTCCATCGGTGGCGGCATCACCGGCCTTGCGGGACGGCTCGCGCTTCAACAGCCCGCTGACCCGCTGCTCGACGTCGTTCTTCAAGCCCCAGGCGACCTTGCTGACGTCGAGGTTGGCGATGGCGTCGTTGCCGCTCTGGATGATGCTGCGCAGCAGCTTCAGCGGCATCTTGGAGACCTTCTTCTCCTCCTCGACGATGATCTGCGCCAGCGTCACGGCGGTCAGGTCATCCTTGGTCTTGTTGTCGATGACGCGGACGTCTTCGCCCTCTTTGATCATCTGGGAGATCTCTTCGAGCGTCACGTAACAGGAGCGCTCGGTGTCGTAGAGCTTGCGATTCGCATAGCGCTTGACGACCTTGGTGGTGCGCTGCGTTGGCGTCTGGCTCATCGAAAAACCGCTCCCGGACAGGGCGTCGCAAGGTCATGACGCGAAAGGTCATGACCGCGCGACAGGCTGCGTCGAATCCAATCACCTGTCAAACCTGACGAGATTCGCTGGTGGTGTGAGCGACTCGTTTTCAACGTTGTCGACCCATGGGTCGCAGGCGCGCTGGTGGTGCTCCGAAGCAGTCCATCGGCGTTCGGTCCGGCCAGCAAGTTGCCGTCGGCGCTACACGACCCATACGATTCGCCGGCTTGGACCTCCGATGATCATCACCTGCGAGCAATGCCAGACCCGTTTCAAGGTCCCCGACGAGAAGCTCGCGGCGGGACCGGTCCGCATGCGTTGCAGCAAGTGCAACCACGTCTTCAACGCCGGCGAAGGCATGGTGACGTCGGGTTCGACGCTGCCGCAGGGTGCGGCGCCGGAGCCGATGGCGGGCTTCTCGTCTGGCTTCTCGTCTGGCGTCGCGTCTGGCCCGCTCCCGGCCGATCCCTTTGCTGGCCTGGGTGCGAAACCATCGCTGCCGCCGGGTTTCGGGTCCTCGACTCCGTCCCCGTTTGGCGCCCCAAAGGCGCCGACGCCGGCTCCCGTTTTTGGTGCGCCCCGGACGGCGTCAAAGGCAGGCCTGTCGGGCGCCAGCGACCCCTTTGCGCCACGCACGGGTTCGCGGCCGCCGAGCGATCCCTTCGCCAACGCCGGCGGTGATCCGTTTGCGCCCCGGGCGCCGTCGAAAGGCGCGTTCCCCGGCGGCGCGGGCGCCGACCCGTTCGCGCCGCGGGCGCCGTCGAAGGGCGCGTTTCCGTCCTCGGTTCCAGGCCCCGTTCCAGGCCCCGTTCCAGGCGGCGCGTTCCCCGGCGGAGCGGGCGCCGATCCGTTTGCGCCCCGGGCGCCGTCGAAAGGCGCGTTCGCCGGCGGAGGCGCCGACCCGTTTGCGCCGCGGGCGCCGTCCAAGGGCGCGTTCCCCGGCGGCGCGGGCGCCGACCCGTTCGCGCCGCGGGTCGCTTCAAAGCCGTCGTTGAATCCCCCGTCGTCGGACGAGGCCGCGATGACCGCGCCCGACCCGTTCGCGCCGCGGAGCCCGTCGCAGCCGTCGTTCGCGCCCCCGTCGTCGGCAGATGCACCGATGACGGCGCCCGAGCCGTTCGCGCCGCCGTCGCCGTCGGATCCGTTTTCGTCGATGGCGCCGGCGCCCGATCCGTTCAGACAAGGCGGGCTCCAGGGCCGGTCGGGCCCTGATCCCTTCGGTGCCATGGCCACCGGCCCCGACCCTTTCGGCGGCTCCGGGGCTCCAGGTTCGTTTTCGTCAGCGTCGTCAGCGTCGCCGTTCGGCGCGCAGAGCGCCGACCCGTTTGGTCGCGAGCCCTCGTCGCCGGGGCCGTCCGGCGCATTGTCTGGTTCACTGGCCGGCGGCGGCGCCGATCCCTTCGGCCGGCCCGCGTCGTCGTCGTCGGAACCCGATCCCTTCGCCTCGCTGGCATCGCGGGCCGCAAACGGGT
>JBKJNL010000154.1:0-2836 GCA_046593615.1 Myxococcota bacterium
CTATCCGTATGGGTAGGGCTTCAGGGGCGTCGGGGGGGGTAGGGGTGTTGGTGCCACGGTCGCGTCAACACAAACTCTCGCTTTCACCTTCACCTCCCCCTTCTCCTCCTCCTTCTCCTTCTCCTTCTCCTTCTCCTTCTCCTTCATCGCCGCTGGCGGGCGAGCGGCCCCGGCAGCCGCCGCTGACGAAGAAAAAAGCGAGCAGCAGCGTCGTGGCGCAGAGCGATCTCATCGGGGTTCTTCCTGCTGGCGCGCGTGCGTCGACGACGGGGAATCGGTGCGGGCCAGGATAGCCGATGGCCTGACCAGGGGCTGCGGCGCAGCAGACACCCTGGCCGCTTCAGCTCTGGCACCCCGGCAGATCGAACGGCGACGCCGCGATCCCCGTGTCGATGATGGCGCGCACCTGCAGCTCCTGGCGCTCCCACAGGCACAAGAGGTGGGCTTGTCGCAGGTAACCAAACGGGTAGCGCGTCGGGTTCAAGCGCGGGTCGTTGATGGGCTCGACCAGGTCGGCGAGCGGGAAGCGGTAGCGCGCTTCGCGGGCCTCGACGACGCCGTGGGCCTCGGCGCGCACCGCCGCGGCGGCGGCCATGGTGGCCTCGTGGTCTTCGCTGTCGCGCAGGTCAAAGACGACGGTGTAGAGCAGGCGCGCGTGCTCGAGCTTGAGGCCGGTGATGCGCGCGCTCTGCTCGAGCTCTTCGCACCAGCCGCGGGTGGCCACATCGGCGCCATCGCAACTCTCGGCGATGCGGTCGGCGATGGCCAGGTGTTCGTCGGCGGCATCGGCGAGCGGCGCAAGCACGTCGCGCGCAAAGGCGTCGCGCGCGTCGTCGCCCGCGTTCCACAGCTCCTCGAAGGGAACGCGCGGCGGGTGTGTGTCGATGCCGATGACGTAGCCGAGGTCGTCGTGGACGTCGTCACCGGAGGCGTAGGGCACGAGGCGTTGATCGAAAAGCGTGCGCGTCTGCAGGGCAATCAGGGCATCGAGCTGGGCTGCCAGGTGGTCGCCGCAGGGCCCGAGTGCCGCGCTCCAGTGCGCGGTGTACGACGACAGCGGCGCCTCGGGCGTCCACAGCATGCGCGCTGCCAGGTAGTCGACCATCCAATAGCTCCACTCGTGCCCCGACGAGTACATGACGTGCGCCGCGGGCATCGGCAGGCCGGCGCTGATGACGTCCTTGTGCAGGCCCTGGATGTCGATGTGCCGGGCGTTCAAGTACTCGGCGAGGAACACCGGCACGTCGATGTCAGCGCTCACCCAGTAGGCGCTCTCGGGCAGGTAGCGGACCTCGCGCAGCGGCAGTTGCTCGAACATGAAGTCGCGCTGCAGGTGGAAGTTCGGGTGCTCGTACATCGCCCACGCGCGGTAGAGGTCGAAGAAGAACACCGTGTGCACGTTGGTCACGAGGCGCGGATCGGCCTTGCCGGGCAGGTGGTAGAAAAACGTCTCGACGCCGTCGTAGTCCGCATAGAGCTCGGGATAATTGCCGACGTGGTTTTGCGCCGAGACCTTGGTCTGCGGGTGGCGCTCGGCCATGAACGCGACGGCGTGGTCGAGCCAGGCGACGATGTCGTGCGGGTCGGCGCCGACGAATTCACCGAAGCCGATCTCGACGATGTCCCACGGCAGCGCCATGACCTGCGTCAGGCCGGCGTCGATGTCGGCGAGCGCGCGGTCTTTTTCGGTGACGAGCAGCAGCTGATTTTGCAGCGACCGGCCGCCGCCGCCCATGGCCACCACGCAGCCGACGGTGACGCCGCGCTCGTGCGCGTAGGCCAGGATTGCGCGCGCGTGCGGCAGCCAGGCGTCCCAATCCTGCGTGCTCAGCAACGTCCATTGCACGTGGTTCTGGCCGGTCTTCACCAACCAATCGATGGTGGCCCTGGCAGCCGCCAGCTCGTCGTCACCGGGCACGAGGAACGGGCGCATGTACTCCGTCGGGTGCAGCAGGTGGAGTTGAATGCCGCGCACCGCGAACGGGCTGTGGCGCACCTCGTCGAGCGTCGCCGGCAGCATCGGCGCGCCGAGTGCCGGCACGAGCTCCTCGCGCGGGTGGAAGAAGCGCGCACCCAGGCGCGTCAACAGCTCGTAGGCGCCGTGGGCAAGGTTGCGCGCGTCGCTGGCGTCGACGCGGGCTGACGCGCCGTCCGAGAAGAGGCGGTAGCCATCGGCGGGTGCGTCGGCGCGCACCGCGAGCACAAGCGTCGCGCCCGCGACGTCGCCGTTTTCAAAGGCGACGTCGTCGGCGATGAGTTCGACGTCGACGGGCATGCCCCACATGCGCGCGAGGTATCCGGCCAGCTCGCCGCGCAACCGCTCCATCGCCGCTGACTCAGGTGCGGACTCGGGCGTGATGATGACGACGCGCGGCACAGCCTCGAGGCGCACCAGGTCGGTTGGAGCGTCGGCGCGGCAGTCGGGTGCCTGGACGGGCAACGGCTCTTCCCCGCCGGCGCGGCAGCCGATGACGGCGAACAAACACGCCACGCAGGCGCGCGCCGCGGCGGACGACAATTGCATCCGACAACCGTGGCCAACGGCCGCTGCCCTGTAAATGACACGGCTGACATCGGCGTCAGGCGCGAGCGCGCTGACGAGTCCTCAGGACAGGCGTGACCACACGCACAACACCCGACCGGGATCGGGGACATGTGTCCTCAGCGATCTCTCCGCGCCCCCGCATGCTGCGTCTCATCAACAGGGAAACACCGAAGCAGGTGCTTCAGTGGGTTTTCCAAAACGATCCCGAAACGGATCGAGAGAGCAAAATATGCGCGCGATGACCCATCTCTTTTCGTATCTTGTGATCACCATCGGTCTGGCGGTCTCCTG
>JBKJNL010000498.1:0-3796 GCA_046593615.1 Myxococcota bacterium
CTCACGCTCCCGACGTCGGTCGGCGGCCCGCCGTCCCTTCACCATGGCGGCGACCCTAGCAGGCCCCGGCCTTTGACCGGGATCACGTCTGCGGGCGGAAAGCGGGCCCCGACAGCGGACGCCGGCACGGATCCCGGGCGCCCCCGCCAATCCCGCTGCGGAGGTCACCCATGCGCTCATTGCCCGCTCTGCTCTCGACCCTGGTCTTTGTCCCCGCGTTCACCGGCTGCATCATCATCAGCGACGGCGGCGGCGGCTGGGGCGACGACGACGATTGGGGCGAGTGGGACAACGACGACTGCCTCGAGTGCGAAGCGCCGGAATTCGTCGACGCCGACGGCGACGGCCTCTCCGACGACGACGAGGGCCGCTGCGACACCGACCCGCAAAACGCCGACTCCGACGGCGACGGCACCCTCGATGGCGACGAAGACCGCGACGGTGACGGGGCCACCAACCAGGACGAATGCGACAACGGCAGCGACCCCTCCGACGACGAAGACGTGCCCGGCGACGGCGAGCCGAACGAGGGCGCGCCCCCCGAGGGTGAGCCGGGCGAGGGAGAGGGTGAGAGCGAGCCCCCGCCGCCCCCGCCCCCGCCGGCCGACAGCGACGAAGACGGCCTCACCGACGACGAAGAAGCCGCGCGCGGCACCGACCCGCAAAACCCCGACAGCGACGGCGACGGCCAGTGCGACGGCGCCGAAGTGCAGTGCGGCTCGTCGCCCCTCGACGCCTTTTTCGTCTGCACGTGAGGCGCGGTGCCCGCTGCAGGGCCCGCTTGGGCCTGACGGCGGGTCCGGGTTGCGTGACGCCCCGATCGTGGCTGTGGTAGCGAGGCGCTCATGCGCCTCGTTTCTTTTCTGCTCGTCGCCGCCACCTGTGCCGCCGGCCTCGCGCTGGGCGGCTGCCGCTTCGGCGAGGCCCGCTTCGAGTCCGACTTCGATGGCGCCTTGAACCCCGGCTTCGACCCCGGCGGCACGGTGTTCAGCTACCTCGACAGCCGCAGCGTCGGCCTCGTCGAAGACGTCGATCCCCGCGTCGTCGTCGTCATGACCTGGATCGTCTTTGACCCCTCGAGCGACCTGAACGACCTCGATGGCGCGTCGTTGTCGGCGATGTCCCACGAGATGGCGGTGCGCGACACCCTGGTGCTGGTGTTCGACCACCAGGGCGCCGTCGACGACGGCGAGAAGTTCGCCAGCACGCGCGACGGCGTGTTCGACGCCGGCGGCAGCCTCGACGTCGATGACGTCGACGACAGCGACGGCTTCGAGGCCCGCCTGCACCTGGCCCCCGAGCGCCTGACGTCGACGTCGACGTTTCAAGACCTGCACCCCTTTGCCAGCCGCCAGCAGAGCGAGGTCGAGATCGACGTCGCCAGCTTCGACGAAGCCAACCCCGTCGTCGCCGGCGTCGTGGCCGTGGAATTCGCCGCCGTCGCCGGCCGCGATGTCGGCGACGCCCGCGAAGGCCGCATCGAAGGCACGTTCCGCGCGCCCCTCGTCGACGAGCGCATCGCCGAGAGCAACCTGGCCCTGCTCGACGACGACGGCCTGCTCGGCCTGCCCCTGCCGGATCGACAGGCGCGCGAGTGAGCGCGCCGGTGAGGGTCTGGCTCCGCTCGGTCGGCATGGTCGGGGTCCCGGCCGTTTTTGTCGTCGGCCTCCTCGGCGTCGGGAGCGTCGGCTGCGCGGTGCAATCCAGGGGCTCGTTCGACGACGTCGTGTTTTCGCCGGGGGCGACGGCGGTGGCCATCCTCGACGCCCACGACGTGCTGGAGCGCGCCGGCGGCCTCACGCCGGTGGAGCGTCCGCGCGGCGACAAGCGCGTGCACCTCTGGCTCTCGAGCGCCGACCTGCCCGAAGGCGAGGACTGGCAACACCTGGCCGACGAGCGGCTGCTCGACGTCAAAAAGGATCTGGCGCGCAGCGACCTGCTGCTGTTGCGCGACCTGCCCTTCGACGCCCTGAGCGACGGCGACGACGTCACGGCCTCTTCCGATGGCAGCGCAGACGGCAGCGCAGGCGGCACGGCCCGTGGCACCGGCGACTTCTCGTTCTCGATCGCCCAGCGGCCCGAGCTGCACGGCGACCCCGCCCAGCAGAACCGCGCCCTCGGCTCGCAGGTCACGATCGACGTCGAGCCACTGCTCGTCGAAGACGAAGAGCCGCGCGGCGGCACCTTCAACGCAAAGGTGTTTGTGAAGCGCACCCGCGGCGTCGGGCAACCGCCCAACGACGTCGCCTCTGGCGAAGTCATCTTCACCGTCGCGCTGCCGTTCGCCCCCGAGCGCCTCGCCGAAGCCAACCTGGCCTTTGTGGCCCCCATCGTCGCCTGCGCCCAGCAGCGCGGTCCGGGGGCCGCCAACGGCTGCGACAACGTCGAGCGCGAGCCGATCACCGATGCCACGGGCGCTCACTAGCCTCGTCGTGGTGATGGCGTGCTCCTGCGGCCCCTCGCAGGAGTGTCGCGATTACGTGGCCTGTCAAAAGGCCGTCGACCCCAGCGTCGAGACCAAGGACTACGACGACCGCGGCGTCTGCTGGAACCTGCCGTCGAGCGCGCGCGATTGCACCGCGGTGTGCGTCGAGGCCCTGGCGACGTTGCAGCAGGTCAGCGATGCGCCGGCCTGCTTCCCCGACTGACGACGACTGACGCCAACTGAAGCCAGCATCCCGGTTTGTTGCGCAACCATCGGGTTGCGCTTCTGCCGGCCCGTTCTGGCTATTCGAGCAGCTGCAGCTGCGTCGGCGCCGACGAGCCCGAGGTGGCGATGACGGCGACGCCGATGCCGAGGGCCGCGACGCCACCGCCGATGAGCTCGGCGCCGGTGCTGTGGGTGATCGGTCCGCGCGGCGCGGCGAGGTGCGGCAAGAGCAGGAAATACGCGCCGAGGGCGCCGGCGCCCAGACCACCGGCCACCAGCGCACTGCCGCCGAGCACGGCGCCCCACGACGACGACGACGCCTCGGTGGCCAGCGAGGCCCTGGCTTCGTCGACGCGCGCCTGGCGGCGCTCGGGGCTCGCCTGGTCGCCGGCGTCAAAGGCGGCCAGGCGCTCTTCTTCGGGCGACGTCATGACGATGCTCGAGACCATCACAGCGGCGGGCACCACCGCGGCGGCGCCGACGACCCAGCCGGCCAGCTCGGTGTCTTCGGCGTTCAACCGGGTCAGCGCGCCGTCGGCGCGGGCCACGGCGACGTAGGTGATGGCGGCGCCGATGAGCCCGGCGGCCAGGGCGCCCGAGCCGACGGCCGTCGTCACCCGCTCAGAACGACCCTGGTCGGCAAAGGCCGCGAGCACGGCGCGGGTCTGGCGGAAGTTGGCCTCGCCATGCTTGTCGTCGTTGTCGTCTGCGCAATCGGCGGCGGGGGCGCCGCCCGCCCCGCCTGCGGTCGTCGAGGGCTGCACAGGAGCCTCCGCCGGGGCGACCACTGCCGATGAAGCAAGCGCAGCCGCCGCAGGCGCCTCAGGCGAGGCCGCCACCGTGGCCTCGGGCGCGACGGCGGGCTGTTGGGCGATCACAAAGGCGGCGAAGAGCGCGAGCATGCGCAATGTTACGCGGCCGCGGGTCGGATATGGTGGCGCCGTGCTCCGCTCCGTCGTCGTCGTCGTTGCCCGTGGTCCGGCTGTCTTTCTGACTGGCTGTCTGTCTGTCTGTCTGACTGTCTGTCTGACTGTCTGTCTGACTGGCGTGGCCGTCGGTCTGGCGGGTTGTCCGCCGGCGCCGGTGCCCCAGCCCGACTCGTGCCGGCTGTTCGTCGCCTGCTACCTGACCCCCGACGACGACGGC
>JBKJNL010000699.1:0-10918 GCA_046593615.1 Myxococcota bacterium
GGCCGCCGTCGACGACGATGGGCTGTTCGTAGAAGGCCAGCTGCTGCCACGAGAAGTCCCAGCGCTGTACGTCGCCCAGGCACTCTTCGTCGCTGCCGTCGGTGTCGCCGACGGGACGGCGCGAGAGGGCCAGCGTCTGCCCCATGGTGTGCATGTGCGGAAAGATGCCGTGGATCTCGAGGGGCTCAGGCAGGCCGAGCAGCGACGTCGTGAACGCGAACTCGACGCTGGGCACGTTGGGCGCCAGCTCGAAGCTGTCGTCGGCGAGGGGCAACAACAGCGCGTCCTTCTCGACCGACGGCGCCATCGCGATCTTGATGCCGGTCAGGTCTTCAACGGCGCCGGCGAGCAGGTTGTAGTGGATCTGCATGACCATGCGCCGGTTGGCGGGGATGAAGACGCCGGTGCCCGCGGGGTAGCGCATGACGTTGCTGCCCGGCGCCCAACCCGCGACGAGCAGAATCTCGTCTTGCGAAACGCCGTCGCCGGCGGCGCCGAAGCAGGTCCAGCCGGGCGCGGGGTCGGCGTCGTCGAGGGCCTGGGCATCGGCCTCGGTGCCCTGCTCGAGCAGCGAGAACAGCAGCATGTGGTGCACCTCCTGCGGCTGCCCCGGGAAGATCTCGAAGCCGGTCACGTACGCGTCTTCGAGGTTGCCCGGCTCGAGGAAGAAGCAGCGGTAGTCGTCGTTGGGGTAGTCGGGCTGCGGCGTCGGCAGGTAGGGCACCTCCATCTCGACGTAGACGGCGTTGTCGTCTTCGAGGGCGTCGGGGGGTGGCGGCGACAACGCCTGACCGGGCTGCTCGCCCTCGGGGGCACCGGCCTCGACCCAGCCGGTGATGACGGCGATCTCATCGTCGCTCAGCCAGCGGGCGTCTTTGAAGGTCTGGCAGTCGCCGCTGTTGTCGAGGTTCCACGGCGGCATCAGGCGGCTGGCGACGCTGAAGGCGATGGCGTCTTTCTGGGCGGCGGCGTCGTCAAAGGTGAGCAACGGAAACGGCGCGATGCCGCCCTGTTGGTGGCACGAGGCGCAGTGGGTCATCAGCAGCGGCGCGACATCACGGTGGTAGGTGGCGTCGCCGGTGACGGGCGGCCCCTCGGGGCAGGCCAGCGATCCGACCACGACGAACAACGAAACGACGACGACACCACGCATGCTGCACCTCGACGATGCGTCGTGTGGCCCATCCGCGTTCGCACCGCAAAGCCTCGGATCCACTTCTGGTTCATGCGGAAGTTGCGCGTCGTCCGGTGGCTGGTTCGAACGACGACAACGACGGAGCAAACTCTCTCCTCCCCCCTTCCGCAGCGGCCTCAACGATCCAGGAACCGACGCAGTCAGAGCCGCGCCCGCGGAAGAGGGGTCGGGGGCGATGGCTGCCGAGGGGATCGCTGCCGAATGTGGTCGCCGTCGCCGTCACGCGCCAGACGAGCGAATCAGCGGATGATGTATTTGCGCGGGTTGACCGGCATGTTGTTGAGCCGCACTTCGTAGTGAAGGTGCGTGCCCGTTGAGCGGCCGGTGCTGCCCATGTTGCCGATGTGCTCGCCGCGCTTGACCGTCTGGCCGACCTTGACGATCGATCGCTTGAGGTGGCCGTAGAGCGTCTTGGTGTCGCGGCCGTGGTCGATGACGACGCAGTGGCCGTAGGAGGCGTTTTCGCCCGCGAGCACGATGACGCCGTCGGCGGGGGCGACGATTTCGGTTCCGTCGACGTTGGCGATGTCGAGGCCGGAGTGCATCGACGAAGCGCTGGTGAAGGGGTCTTCGCGCGAGCCGAACGACGACGTCAGCAGCCCGCGGGCCGGGGCGATCGACGGCGTGGCGCGCAGCTCGAGCTCGCGCTCGGCGAAGTGGTCGACGAGGCCGGCGAGGGAATTCACTTCGCGGTTGGCTTCGGCCGACAGGCCGGCGAGGCGGCTCTCGAGCAGGGCGTCGCGCAGCTGGACAACGGCGGGGTCTTCGCCTTCGAGGGGCACGGCAAGGGCGTCGAAGTCGGGCGAGCTGGTGCCGCCGGCCGCCGGCGTGCCCGGACCCGGGATGCGCTTGTCGTCGTGCAGGCCGGTCATCGACCGCAGCTGGTCGTCAAACGAGCGCAGGTCGGCGAGGCGGCTGTCGACGTCGTCGATCTTGGCGGTGACGACGGAGAGGCGCTCTTTGAGGCGGCCGTTTTCTTCGCGCAGCGCGCGGGCCTCGAACACCTGATCGATGACGTAGGTGTAGTGGACGGCGAATGCGAGCAGGCCCGTGCAGGCGCCCAGTGCGACGAGCCCCAACGCCCAGACGCCCCGCTTGGGAATTTGCAGACGCCGGACGCGGGTCTGCACTCCCTCGGGGACAATCATCAGCGTGAAGTTCTTGCCGGCCGCCACGCTGTCGAACCTCGCAGACCAGGACTTCGGGCGCACTTGCGGACGAAGCGTCGAAACACAGAGATCAACCCAGAACGGTCTGGGGGGCCGCTTGGTAAAACGCGCCGACGGAAGCTGTCAACGGCGTCAGAACGCGGTTCCGGTGGGTTTGTTGCTGGCCGAGCCTGATCCGCCAGCTTTTTCACATGAGGATCGGCGTTTCGCGGGTCGCGCGACCGTGAAGCAGCCTGCACCAGAGTCGCGAGCCAGCGGTCTCTGCGAGGTCAGGCCGGGCGCGGCACGCTGGTGGTCGCGGCGATGACCGACAGCAGCTTGTTGACCACGAGGTCGAGGGCCACCTTGGCGTCGCCCTCGGGGATGATGAGGTCGGCCCAGCGCTTCGACGGCTCGACAAAGGCGAGGTGCATGGGTCGGACGGTCCGGTAGTACTGCTCGCGCACCGACTGGAAGGTGCGGCCGCGCTGCTCGATGTCGCGGCGCACCCGGCGCATCACGCGGATGTCGGCGTCGGTGTCGACGAAGAGCTTCACGTCGAGCTCGTCGCGCAAGGCCTCTTCAGTGAACACCAGGATGCCTTCGACGATGATGACCGGCGTCGGTGACAGCTTCGTCGTCTCCACCTTCCGGGCGTGGGTGACGAAGTCGTATTGCGGGACCTCGACGCCGCGGCCGGCCTTGAGCGCCCTGACGTGCTCGACCAGCAGCGCGGTGTCGAGGCTCTCGGGGTGATCGAAGTTCAACAGCGCGCGCTCGGCGGCCGAGAGCTCGCTGCGGTCCTTGTAGTAGTGGTCGTGCTCGAGGACGGCGACGTGCTCCCGCGGGAGCGCCGCGTTGATGGCCCGCGACAACGTCGTCTTTCCCGAGCCGGTGCCGCCGGCGATGCCGATGACGTAGGCCATGGGCCGCCGGCTATCCGCTTGCGTCGCCGCCGTCGAGCCCGTCGCCCGATGGCTCATCGAGCCCGGCCACCGGCTCGTGGCGCAGCGAACGGTGCAGGCCGTCGACGTCGACGACGAAGCCGGGCTGCGGGGCGGCCGGCGGGTGGGCGAGGGCCCGCTCGAGACGCTTGCTCACGGGGCAGAACAGCTCGTGCGGCGCGTAGCGGTATTTTCCGGCGTCGTTGTTGACGAAGCCGCGGTCGACGGCCCAGGCCAGCAGCGGCAACGAGATGCTCTGTCGCGCGGCGGCGGCGACGACGCCGGCGATGATGGCGTCGTCGTGGGCGTCGCCGACGTAGCCGAGACGTCGGTAGAGCGCGGCGAGGTGGAAGCGCTCGGGGGTGTTCACCAGCCCGTCGCGGCCGAGCCGTCGACACAGCAGGATCAAGAGCTGGTGGACCTGGCCGCCGAGGCCGGTGCCGGGGTGCTCTTGGCCGGGCAGGCGCGGTCGCGCCGTGGAAAACGCGGCCCGCGGGTTCTGCATCAACAGCCAGTCGACGACGACGACGGAGATGCGGTCGTTGTCGCCGCTGTTTTTGTCGCCGCTGTTTTTGTCGCCGCTGTCTTTTTCGTGTGGGGCCTTTGCGACCGCCGCGTCGACGAGGTGCAGGCGCAGGTCCATGATCACGCCACCGTCGTCGAGCAGCAGCTGCAGACGGTGGCGAAACGGGTCTTCGCGCGTGACCAGCAGGCGGTGGTCGGCGAGCCCGCGGGCGGCGAGGGCGCTGGTGATGCCGTACTCGTAAAAGGCGTGGCGCAAGCCGCTCGGGCTGTAGACGTCGACGAACCAGTCGGCCTGTCGGGCCGCCAACAGGTCGCCGTCGTCGTCGTCGTCGTCGCTGCGCAGGTCGGCCAGCGTCAGACGCCGGGCGATGCGCTCGAGCCGCGAGTCCACCGTGACCATGTCAGGGCCCGCACTTCACGTTTCCGGTCTGCGTCTCGATGCCGCGCGTGTCGCCGAGGCCGGTGGCCTCGGCGAGCAGCCAGCGGAACATGGCGTTCGCAAGGCGGTGCTCTTGGCGGGTGTTCCACAGGCGCACGGCGACCTCGCAGAGGGTCCATTGGGCGGCGTCCCAAGAGAGGGCGCGGGCGTCGGAGCCGGTCTTGCGCACCGACTCGTACAACGCCCGCATCGCCGCGAACTCACGCAGCTCGTCGATGGGCGCGAGGTCGATCTGGCTCTCGACGCGCAGGCGCAGGGCCGCGGTCGCAATCTCGAGCGCGTCGAGGCGCTCGGAGCGGACCTCGTCGACGGCCAGCTGCAACAGCGCCGGCTGGCTCTTGATGTCGACGTCCGAGAGATCCAGGCGCTGCACCAGCGAGCACAGCGCCGCCGTCACGGTGTCGTCGACGCCGCGGGCGACGCCATCGACGTCGTGGACGCCGAGGGCGCGGGCGCGGGTCGTGAGATCCTTGCGGGCGGCCTTGAGCGCCGGATCCCACGCCGCGGCCAGGGCGGCGACGTCGGCGAGCGTGGGCTCGGTCATCTCGGTGATCGCCACGTGCAGAGCCAGAGCCCGCGGCAGCGGCGCGTCGTCGGTCGTCGATGTCGTCGCCGTCGCCGTCGGCTTGATCGGCTGGTCGGCACGCTGGTCGGCCTGCTTGTCGGCCTGCTTGTCGGCGCCGCTCGCGAGGTCGGCGGCCAGGGCCCGGCGCAGCAGCGGCAGGCTGCGTCGACGTCGGGGGGCCACCAGCCACAGCGCGCGCAGCCGCAGGTCGGAGAGCGTTCCGCGCGGCTCGACCTGGGCCCGAGCGGCCCCGGAGCGGGGAGCGCGGGTCTCCGGAGACGGGGCCGCTCGGGCCCCGGCCACGCGGCGGGCGCAGGCGCGGGCGAAGCGGCCGAAGCGCGAGAACCCCACGCCCTGAAAGCCGGAGCTGTCGAGGGCGGCGACGGCGGCCCAGTCGCCGGCCTGCAGCAGCTGGGCGATGTGCCGCTCGACGGCGATGGCGCGGGCGGTCTTTGGCACCACGCGCGGGTCGAAGCTCGGCAGCGTGTCGAACAGGGCGTCGGCGCGGTCGTGGTCACCGTCGAGGTCGGCGAGCAGCGCGCCGGCGACGACACCGCCGGCGCTGATGAGGGTCTCTCGTTGCAGGCGCGCCCGGACCCAGGCGATGTCGCTGTCACGTCGACGACGACGAACGGCCAGATGGGACGGAGGGGCGCGGGCAGCAAGCACCGCCGCCACGAGGGCGCCGCCAGAGCGATCGCGTCCCCAGGTCCAGTCGGCGAGGTGCGCGAGGAACCAGGCCGTGCGCGGCAGGCCCAGCGGAATGGCGACGAAGCGGACCAAGGGCCAGGGGATGCACAGCGGCGTCAGCACGACGACGATGGCCAGCGGCGCGGGGCGGTAGCCGTGCACGACGAGCGCGGACAGCATGCCGAGCCACAGCGGCCAGGCGAACAGCCAGACGAGCCCGAACAGCGAGCTGCGCCCCTGAAACGTCCGCCGCGTGGTCACCGTCGTCGACGTCGTTCCGTCTTTGGCGGCATTTTTTTCCGCGGCGTAGCGGGCGGCGATGACGGCGGCAGCGATGAGGGCACCGACGGGAATCATGGCTGCCACCACAGGAGCGGGTTGGCGTCGAACGGCGCCGCCGACGACGACGTAGGCGACGCAGACGACGAAACCGACGACGAAACCGACGACGAAGCCGAAGCAGCCGACGCCGGCGATGACGACGGCACCCACCCGGCCCACGGCTCGAAGGGCAGCCGCCGGGCGGGGTCGAGCAGCACCTGGACGGCGGCGCGGATGCGCTCCGGCGTGCGCGGGCGGGGTCCGTAGGGCGTGGGAAAGGTCTGCGCGGCCAGCAAGCCGAGCTCGAGCATGCCGAGCAGCTTCTTGCCCTGGCGCTCGACCTCCATGGGCGTCGCCGACGGCGGCAGCTCGAGGACGAAGAACGGGTTTTCGGCGAGCGGATGCACAGCCTTGACCCTAGCAGTGCCGTGCCGGCGCCGCGGCTTCGGCAAGGTTCTGGAGCGCTGCTGGCGTCACACCGTCAACGGGCGTGACGGGCGATCACTCGGTGACGCGCGTGATGTCTTCGGTGGCCGCGAGCCACGGCGAAAACACGCCATCGCCGTCGGCGTCGACGTAGGCGGCGGGGCTGATGCACACGACCTCGCCGCCGCCGGTGGGAGTGAGCCCCGAGCCGCCGCGTGACACGGCGACGACGACGGCATCGGTGTCGAGGGGCAGGTTCTGCAAGGCGTGCTTCAAGCGCTGCGACGTCGCGCTCACCAGGCCCGACAGCGGCAGCGACAGCACGCCCGCGGCATCGACATCGACGCTGCCGGCACCGGCGCCGACGTCGGCGCGGCCGGGCACGAGCAGCTGGGCCACGCCGTTCACATAGACCTCGAGGCGGCCGACCGTGACGTGGGGCGGGGCCTGCAAGCGCAGCGTCAGGCGGTCGGCGTCGGCGCGGGCCAGCAGGTCGCCGCGGCCCATGCGCGGGGCGTCGTCGACGTCGAGGGTGAGCAGGCAGCCCTCGGCGATGGCGGTCTTCTGGGCCCGGATGGTCGCGCGCAGCGTGCCGCCGTCGAGGGTGGTCGGGTCGTCGGTGCCGGTGTGCAGATACGTGCGCGGATAGCCGACGCCTTCGTTCAACGAATGCGTGTCGCTGTTGCCCATGGCGGCGACAGGCAGGCCGGCGCCGAGCATCGCCAGCCAGTCGGCCAGCACCGGGACGGCGGTGGCGTCGTCGTCGGCGAGGGCGGCGAGGGCGGCGCCGTCGGCGGTGAAGAGGGTTGGGTCGCCCAGGTTGGTGTTGACCTCGATGGCGTCGAAGTCGGGCGACCACGCCGTGTAGATGTTCGGTGGCAGCGTCGGCTCGACGGGCGCCGCCCGCGGGATGCGCCGGGCGGTGCTCGGATCGAAGTTCATCGATGTGGTGGCGCCCGTCGAGCCCGAGCGCGGGTGGTTCAGCTGGATGATGGCCTGGCCGGCAGCATCGTCGTCACCGTCTTTGTGGCCGGCGGCGGCGCGGACGTCTCGGTAAAGCTCCGGCAGCGTCTTGAGCCACCAGATGCGCGAGCCGATGTCGCGGAAGGGGTCGGCCGGGTCGAGGTCGAAGGGGTAGACGTTGAAGTGGCCGATGGCCTGGTAGCTGACCTCTTCGCCGACAAAGGCCACGAGGTCGTCTTGCAGGCCGAGCTCGTCGACGAAGGGCTGGAAGTCGACGATGTTGTCGTGGTCGGTCGACACGGCGATCTCGATGCCTTCGGCGGCGTTCTCGAGGACCTTGAGCGGCACCGGCACGACGGCGTCGATGCTGCCGAGCGTGTGCTGGTGGAACTCGCCGGCCAGAAAGTCGCGCGAGTCGATGGCCCGGCTGAGCGCCGCGTCGACGACGACGGTGCCGTCGGCGGCGACGTCGATGGTTTCGTCGTGTCGGCTCCACTCGAAGCCGCGCGTGACCAGCACGCGCCACAGGCCCGGCGGCACGTCGGCCGAGAACACGCCGTCGGTGCTCACCTGGTAGCGGGCGGCACCCGAGCGCGAGAAGTCGTGCAGCACGCCCTCGGGCCGCTGGGTGTCGTCGAGGGGCACGAGCGTCAACTTGGCGGGGTGGGTGCTGTCATCGCCGGCGAACGGATCGTCGAAGCTGGTGACGACGTCGATGTGGCCAGCGCCGCCGAGGGTGAGGGCGTCGGCGGTGACGTCGGCGTTGGCGGTGACGACGACGGCAACCTCGGCGGAGCGGCCGATGACCTGTCCGGTCTGCCCGGGCACGTGGGCAATGAGCGTGTAGCTGCCCGGCGGCAGCGTCATTGTGAACGCTCCGGTCTGGTCGGAGCTGGCCCCGGGGGTGACGTCGGCAGAGGCGACGACGCGGGCTTCGTTGATGGCGTGGGCTCCTTCGGTGGCGAGCGGGGCCGTCAGGGCGGTCACCACCGTGCCCTCGACGAGGCTCGCCGGAATGCCAGCGACGGTGCCGCTGACGGTGCCGGTCTCGACCTCGAGGAGCTGCCAGGCCCGTGACGCGACGGAGTCGACCGAGCCGTCACCGACGACGATCGAGCGCTTGAAGCTGCCGATGCCACCGATGATGAGGCGGTCGTCGCAGATGGCCACGGTGGCGCCGCTCTCGACGAGGGGGATGTTGGCGTCTTTGTGGTCGCAGACAAACGCGATGTTGCTGCCCTTGCCGCGCGCGCCGGCGAGGAAGCTGATGTTGCTCAGCAGCGGCACGTCGTTGAAGCCGAACTCGGGCGACGTCGGCGGCGTCGCGCCCCCGAAGCTGAGGAAGTCGGCGCCGAGGCCACCGAGCAGCGGCTCGCCCTCGTTGCTGAAGGTGGTCTCGATCTCGATGACGTCGCTGTCGGGGCGCAGCGTGTAATCGGTGAACACCTCGCCGACCATGTCTTGCGACAACGTCACCGCCTGCGGCGCCAGCGTGATGGTCGTCGGCCGGCCCGACACGCGCAGCACGCCCGGCTCGCCGTTGCTGCCGTCGTTGATGACCTCGATTTTTTCGACGCGCACCTCGTTCGCGCCGAGCGCCGGCACGTGCTCGCGAAAGGTGTCTTCGCCGTCGACGTTTTCGTCGGGCCTGACGCGATCGAGGTCGATGAGGTTGCCGCCTTCGACGGAGTTGCCGACGGGGCGCACGGCGTCCTGCACGATGAAGCGGATGACGGCGTTGTGGCAGCGCCAGGCGTGGCCGACCCGGGCGTAGGCGGCGGGGCCGCCGATGAGCTCGCTCGGTTTCTCGACGAGCCCGCAGCGCACTTCGCCGGGTCCGAGGATGGTGTCGAGCGGCAGGCGCGCCGGTTGTGTCGGCGGCGGCGCATCGCAGGTGCACGTCGACAACGACGCCAGCGCCGCCAGCGCGACCAGCGGGATCAGGGTGCGAGACGCCGTCGACGCGGGCATGGGTTGCATGACGCAAGCTTAGCCCGGCCGACGCCGACGGCACGGCTCCGTCGTCGTCGTCTTGAAACGACGCCGGGGACCTGACATGCCGCGCCCATGGCCTCTCACGACGGCATCCACGACTTCGTCGGCGTCGCCGCCACGGCATGCGAAACGTCGGCGCCCGCGACGCCGGCGTTCGTCTCGCCATGACGCCGCTGCCGCCGTCGACGCCGCCAGGCGAGCTGCTGGCCATCGTGGCCACGCGCGGCTGGGCCGTCGTCGATGCCGATGGCCTGCGTGCCATCACCGCCGGTGGTGTTGTTGAGGGCGGCGCCTTTTCCACGCTGTTGCCGTCGTGGAGCGATTTGCCGGTCGACACCTGGCTCAAGGACGGCGGCAGCTACCGCAAGCGCCGCCACGCCTGCTTCGTCGTCGACGTCGCCTCCAACGACGCGGCCGGCGCCGACGTCGTCGTCACCGCCGTTCCCCACCGCCCCCACTGGCAACCCATCGCCTACAACGCGCTGCACGGTGGCATCGAGCGTTGGTTCCAACCCATCGAGGGTGTCGTCGTCGACGCCGCGCCGTGGACACGGCTGCTCGCCGGCCTCGCCCGGGTGTGCGCGACGTTGCAGCCGGCGGCGCGCGGCAGCACCGCGCGCTGGTTCGTCGAGGCCCACCAGTTCCGCATCGACACCGCTGGCGGCATCGGCCGGCCCACGCCCGAAGGCGCCCACCGCGACGGCGTCGACTTCGTGGCCATCGTGTTTGTCGGCCGCCACGGCATCAAGGGCGGCGAGACCCGCGTGTTCGACGCCGACGGACCAAACGGCGTGCGCTTCACCTTGAGCGAGCCGTGGTCGGCGCTGCTGCTCGACGACGAGCGCGTCATCCACGAGACCACACCCATCCAACCCATCGACGCCGCCGTCGAAGGCCACCGCGACACGTTGGTGCTCACCTACCGTCGCGGCGGCTTTCAGGGCCCTGGCCGTGGAGACGGCTGACGCCGACACGCGGCTCATCGCGCTGCTCGGACAGAAACCGCAGCACCGGCTCCCAGACGTGGACGCGGGCGCGGGCGCCGAGGACGAGGTCGATGTGGCCGGCGTCGACCTCGAGGAAGCGCTTCACCGCCGACCCGGCGCGCGAAAACAAAGCATGCACGCTGTCGGGCGGGGCCAGCGCGTCGTCGGAGCCGGCGATGCACAACAGCGGCGTCTGCAGCGCGGCCAGTCGATCCGAGAACGCCAGGCGGCCGGCGCGCGTGCCGTTGGTGAAGCCCAGCTCGCACAGGTCGGCGAGGACGTGGTGGCCGTCGTCGGCGAACGCATGTTGCAGCGTGTGGGCGAGGTCGGCGTCGTCGACGAAGCTGCCCGGCTTCCACAGCGCCAGCGGGTTCTTCACGCGGCCCGAGTCGAGGATGCCGCGCGCGGCGACAAAGGCTCTTGCGTAGACGCGCCCGGGGAAGCTGCGGCCGCCACCGCCGAGCCGGCGCGCGAGCTGGAACAGACGTCGATCAAACGCCCAACGGCGCAGCGCCTCGGACCCCGGGAACAACGGCGATCCGAGCGCGACGACGGCGGCGAGGGTTCGCGGCAGCGCGGCACCGATGAGCCCGCCCATCGAGTGCCCGACCCACGACACCGAGCGGTGGCGCGCGGCGACGAAGTCGACGACGGCGGCGGCGTCTTCGTCGACGTAGGTGGCGAAGTCGTGGCGGGCGCTGTCGCCGTCGCGGCCGCGCAT
>JBKJNL010000994.1:0-2540 GCA_046593615.1 Myxococcota bacterium
CAGCTCGGTGGCGGCGCTGCGCTTGTTCGAGCTCCTGCCCCGGCATCCCATCGTCTCGACCAACCTGGCGATGCGCCTGCTGGCCACCAGCCGGCCGACCGCCAGCCGGGCCGTCGACGCCCTCGCCGCCGCCGGCATCCTCGTCGAGACCACCGGCAAGAAGCGCGACCGCACCTGGGCCTGGCGGGGCTACCTCGACGTGCTGCGGGTCGGCACCGAGCTGGATGTGACCCGGTGAACCGCGGCCAGATAGTCGTCGACAACGGTATGACGATGGTATCAGTCGTACCATAGAACCATGTGTTCCGACGGGCTGCCAGACGACCACCGACGAGGACGAAGCGTTGAACGACCCTCTCCGTCTGGTGGAACGACGAGCTCGTCGGGGACCTCGACGCCGCCGACCCATCGTCGTCGGCGGCTGGCGGGCGGGCGCTGGCGTTTCACTACGGCGCCGCGGCGCCTCACGACCGCTTTCGCTCTCGCTGCCGCTGGCTCCAGCGTCAGAAGCCTTGGCCGGGACGTTCGTCTCGAACCTCTTGCCCGAGGCCTCGGAGCGACAGCGGCTCGCGCGCGCCGTCGGCGCCGTTGACGACCTGGCGCTGCTGGCGGCGGTCGGCGGCGACTGCGCCGGCGCCCTGTCGTTGCTGCCCCCGGAGACGACTCCGGCGGCCGCTGCCTTGGCAGCCAGGGCCTCCGTCCCCTGACGCCCGAGCTGCTCACCTCGATGCGGACCGTTGGCGCGCTGCGGGTGCTCGTGGACCTCGGCCTGCGTCTGTCGCTGGCCGGCGCGCAGGAGAAGGTGCCGGTCGTCTGCGTCGGCGACCGTCTCTTCCTGCCTGATGGGCTGGGACCAGCTCCACGCACATCCTCAAGCTCGCGAGCCGGACCTTTGCGGGGTTGGTGGAAAACGAGCTCTTCATCATGAAGCTCGCCCACGCCGTCGGCCTCGACGTCGCCAGCGTGCGTCCCTCGCCCCTGCCCGACGGCGACCTCGCCCTGCTGGTCGAGCGCTTCGACCGGCGCGACGGCAGGCGGCTTCACCAGGAGGACCTCTGCCACGCCGCGGAGCAAGCCGAAGCCACGCAGGCGATGACGGCAGCACCCAAGCAGCGCTGGTAGACTGCCTCATATGATAAGACCATCGTACGATAACCAGTGACACGCCGCATCACAATGCGGTGCGGCCGGCAGACTGGGCGTCAAAGTTGTTGAAACCTGCAGCGCGCGCGAACGTTCGAGCATGCTTCCCGGCGAGTTTGCGGCCTTGGGAAGAAGCCGTCGAACCTGACCAGACGATCTGATGATCACACGGTCATATGATCGGATGATTCAGGTCGGGTCACTCCCACGGGTTCCGGTCAGCGACGTCACCGGCAGCTTCCAGGCGAAGTCGGTGGCGCCCGTGATGTCGAGGCCGTTGACGAGAGAAAGGATCACGGTGCGGGTGCGCCCTTGCTCGTCCTCGATGACGACCTCGTCGCGCGAAAGCTCGACCACCCGACCCCTCACCACAGCGTGCAGCGGCTTCACCATCGCCGGCAGGACTTCGGGCGGGATGCCGACCCACATCGCCACCGTCGTCGCCGACTTCTCGGCTTCCTGGAGCGCGAACCAGGCGACCTTCTCCCCCGGCAACAGGGCGTTGATCGGCAGCGACGCGACTCCATCTCGCACGCGGACCCAGAGCTCTGCGTGCAAGAGGCCGTAGCGGTAGAGCGCGAACAACGTGGCGAGCTGCGGTGGCTGGATGGAGATGCCGAGGCTGGCCTCGACGATTCCTTCCCAGGTGACCGGGCGCTGGCGGCCCTCGACCGAGACCGTCTTCTGCGTTGGCAACAGGTCCACGAGCTTCTGGAAGCCCTGGAGCGCGACGCCGACGGCACCGAGCGTCTGGTGCGGCCGGACCCCGGCGACGACGTCGAAGGAGGTGACCCAGCTCGCGAACGCAGCGAGGCCCTCCGCGCCCTCGAACAGCTTTCGTTCGCCGGCCGCGACGTCAAAAGCCTCGATGCGCAGCGGAGCCTCGGGATGCGGCGTGCACGAGACGACGACGCGGCGGGCTTCGGCGGTGGCGTTTCGCTCCGCTTGCTTGCGCTGCTCGTCGATCACCTTCCAGCTCGCAAACGTCGCCGCGCGCCGGCGGGCCTCGAGCTGGCTCTTGGCGCGTTTGCGTACCGTCGCCCGCACCGATTGGAGGTTGGCGTCGTCGGCGAAGTGGACGACGTCTCCATCGGCGTCGTGTTCGACGACGACGTCGCGGCGCTTGGCCAGCAGACGCAGCACCCCTTCGGGCTGGAAGCGCCCAGGGTCGCCGCCATAGGCCGCGTAGCGGGCCATGACGTCGGCGAAGCGCATCGGGCTTCCCTCGGCGTCGAGGACGGCGCACAGGAAGCTCGCCATGGTGTCGCCCGCTCCGATGCGTCCGTCGTAGGCGGCGTCGACCTCATCACGGGTCAAGGGTCCGTCTCCGGCGACGTCGTCGGTGACCTGCACCGTGGGCTGGATGCGCCGCGGCCCGCGCAAACCGAGCGTGAAGA
>JBKJNL010001000.1:0-3197 GCA_046593615.1 Myxococcota bacterium
CCCGTCGTCGCCGGCGTCGCTCCATCGTTGCTGCGGTCCTGCGCCGCGCGCGTGGCCGGACCGCGGTAATCGGGGATGCCCGACTCCGTCGACAGACCCGCGCCCGAGAGCACGACGACGCGGCGGCCGGCCAGCGCCAACACCGGGGCCAGCAGCGCTTCGTCGTCGACGGCGCCCACGGCAGGCGCCGGATCCGCGCCGGGTCGGCGGGGCTCGATGGCGGCCACGGTGCTCGTCGTCGTCATGGATCGCAGCCTAGCGATCGGATCCGCTGGCGTGCGTGCTGCCCATCTGCAGCACGCGCGCAGCTAGCGCAGCAGGCGCGGGCGGAGCGAGACGTCGCCGTCGCCGACCGCGACCTCGAAGCGCACGCCGCGGCAACCGTGCTCTTCGACCAGCCGCTCGCACTCGCCGAGGATCGTGTCGGAGAACGCCTCGAAGTCGACGTCGATGTCGTCGTGGCCGGCGGCGCGCTTTTCTTTGACGAACTCCGAAAACAGCTGCTGGAGCTCGAGGCGCCCGGGCAGCATCGGCTCGGGCTCGGCGGGCTCGATCACCGTGTCGTTGTCGCTTCCGTCGTCGTCGTGGCTGTTGGCCGGGTGCGGCTGGGCGGTCACGACGACGGGCGCCTTTTCGGGGCTCGCCAGGATCGACGACGGCTGCGGCATCGACACAGGCACGTCGACGGCGGGGGCGACGACGGCGGGCTTGCTGCTCTCGGGCTTGCTGTTCTCGGGCTTGCTGTTCTCGGGCTTGCTGGGCTCGGGCTTGCTGCTCTCGGGCTTGCTGGGCTCGGGCTTGCTCTCGATCTTCGGCTCGTCGACGGTGGCCGGCTTCTTCGCGCCCTTGTCCTTTTTGCGGACGCGCACGGCGCCGATCTCGGGATGGTCGGAGAGCGCGGCGGTCGCCACGCGCGGCGCGGCCGGCGGCACCATGACGTCGTCGTCGCCGACGGTGCGTTGGGCAGAAGCGTCAGCGGGCGTCGATGGCTGCTCCGCCGTCGACGCGGGCGGCGGATCGGTCTTGCTCTTGCGGACCTTGTGGATCTCGGTGGGCTTCTCGCGGGTGCGCTTCTGGATGGGGCCGAGGTTCGGGTCGTCGTTTTCACACAGCGAGGCGCCGACCTCGTTGACGGCGCGGGCGACCTCGCCGAGGCCGGCAAACAAGGTGGCGTCGACGCGGGCGTGCTTCTCGCCGCGGGCCAGGGCGCGCAGGGCTTCGACGAGGTCGTCGATCCGCTTGACCGTGGGACCGAGCAGCACCCAGACGACGACGGCGAGGGCGAACAGGGTGCCGGCTTCGACGGCGAGCAAGGAGCGCGCGGCCTCGGGCGAGACCAGGTTGACGACGTAAAAGGCCGCCACGGCGCCGATGAGGCCGACGACGACGACGCCCACCGTCACGGTGTTGCGCAGCTTGGTCATGAAAGCACCGACATAAACGAGCGCGCTCTACTGGCTTCCGATCGCCTTTGCCAGCCCGGCCGTGTCCGCCGGGCCCGGGATCCGGGCGGTGGGACGCCGCGCCGGCGCCGCTCTCACGAGCTCGCTAGATGCCGTCAAAGATGCGCGTGGTCTCGCGCACGCGCGCTTCGGTCTCCTGCTGGCGGGCGGACATGGCCCGCTCGAACAGGCGGCGCACGTCGGTGGCCAGGTCGAGGACCCTTTCGATCTCGTCGCGGGACACGCTCATCACCTCGACGTCGCCCATGGCCCGCACGCTGGCCTGGCGTCGCGTGTGTTGCAGGGCAGCCATCTCGCCGAAGAATTGTCCTTCGTGCAGCTTGTTGATGAACACGTAGATGCCCTGCTCGCGGCGGTAGACCTCGACCTCGCCGGAGATGATGAAGAACAGCTCGCAGGCGTCGTCGCCTTCTTTGACGATGTCGTGGCCGTCCTGGAACTTCTGGACCTCGGCGTGCTTGATGAGGCCGCGGCGGGCCTCGGGGGGCAGCGCGCCGAGGATCGGGTTCTTGGCGAGGATGAGCTCGGCCACGCGCTCTTTGTAGAACTCCAGCAGCGGCTCGCGAAACGTCGGATCGGAGGCCACGAGCTCGTCGACGGCCACGCGATCGAGCCGCAGGATGACGACGTCGGAGGCGGCTTCGACGGTGGCGCTGCGCGGCGACTGCGTGAGGAAGCTGAACTCGCCAAAGAAGTCGCCCTCGGCGAGGGCGCCCAGGTAGACGCGCTGCCCCTGCACGGTGGCGCTGCGCGGTCCGCCGCCCTGCGACACCGACGGCTCGTCGTCGAGCGGCTGCACGTGGACGACGACGCGGCCGCGGCCCACGGCAAAGAGGGCGTCGCCTTTTTCGCCTTCGCGGACCACGGTGCCGCCGAGAATCTTTTTTTCGATGCGGGCCAGCTTTCCGACGCGCACGAAGTCGGCGGCTGTGACCGACCCAAGCAGCGGCGCGGGGTGGCGCACCAGGGTCTGCTCGGTCTGCTCGACGCCGAGGCCGCCGGGATCAGCCTCTTGCACGAGCTCCCAGAAGTCTTTGTGCTCGAGGCGGGCCACGGCCTCGACGAGCCGGGTGCGATCGTGGCTGCGCAGGCGCGCCAGCATGTGCAGCTCTTCGTCGAACATCACCGGTGACACGAGGGGGCGCAGGGCGTGGACGGCGCACAGGGCCTGCACCAACAACCCGCGGTGGGCAAAGACGGCGGCGGCGGTGCGAATGGCCGAGACGGCTTCGCCGCGCTGTCCGAGCACCGCGTGGCGCTCGCCGATGTCGACGATCGACCACAGGCTGCGGTTCCTTCGCAGGTCGTCGTGCAGGTCTTTCAGGCGGCGATCGGCGGGCTCGACGCTGCTTGTGCGTCGCGCAGGCACGGCCACGCGCCCGCGGGCCCGACCCGCCGCGAGCAGGCTCGAGTCACGCGTCGTCCGCGAAGCCCGGGTGATGCCGAGCTCGGGCAAGAGCGCCTCGAGGTCTTTGGGACCGAAGCCGCCGCCGCTGCCACCTCCCTGCAGATAGGCATCGAGGGCGTCGGCGAGGTGGCCAGCGGATTCACACCGCAAGCTCAGCGGCCGGGTCAACGTGCGCAGCACGAGGCGATCGAGCTCGAGAGGCACCGAGCCGCGCACGTCCGACGGCGGCGCCACGGCCATGTCGGTGACGCGAGCCAGGGTCTCGACGGGGTTGTCGGTGGCGAACAGGCGACCGCCGATGAGCATCTCCCAGAGGACGACGCCCG
>JBKJNL010000003.1:0-3120 GCA_046593615.1 Myxococcota bacterium
GGCGAGCGACATGGTGAGGGTGGTCTTGCCGCAGCCACCCTTCTGGTTCGCCACGGCAACGATCTTTGCGCTCATCAACCCTCCGGAGTGCGCGAGCTGGAGCCCATCAAAAGGGGCTGGAGCCGCGCGCCGGCAAGATGACAGGCATTCAAATTCGGGAGAAGGAGAAATCGCGGCAATCCCGGGCCCGAGGCCCGAGCGGCCATCTCCCCCGACCCCTCTTCCGCGGGCGCGGCTCGGACCTCGTCGGTTCCTCGAACGTTGAGGCCGCTGCGGAAGAGGGGAGGAGAGAGTTTGCCCTGCCGGGGTCGTGGTTGAGCAACGCCTGAGGATCAGGACGGCAGCCGTGACACTCGCCTCCCCCTCTTCCGGCGCCGACCTCGTCCGCGTTGTCAGGTGCGCTTGCGAGTGGCGCGGCTCACGGCGCGATCCTTCCAGAGGACATCCAGCACCAACGCCAGCCCGCCGATGCCGGCGGCCAGGAAGAAGACGATGGCGAAGCCGGGGTAGCCGGCGATCTTGAAGGTGGTCTCGATGCGCATCATCATCGCCGACCCAATAATCAAAGCCGCCAGAATGACGCCAGTTGTTATCCGGTTGGCGACCTTCTGCATGCCGTCGACAAGAACATTTTCGTCGATGACGTCGACTTTGAGCTTCAGTCGATTGTGACTTACGGCATCGAGAATGCGGTTCACGCGTGTGGGAAGGCGCTGGACGAGGTCGCTGACCTCGAGGGCCTTCTGGAACAGGTGGGCGGGCGAGACCTGCTGGCGCATGCGCTGCTGCATCAGCTCGTTGGCGTGCTGGCGGATGGCCTGGTTCGGCACGAAGTCAGGCGCCAACGTGCGGGCGATCTGGTCGAGGTTGAGGAGCGTCTTGCCGAGCATGGTCAGCTCGGAAGGCACCCGCATCCCCGACTGCGTGGCCGCCTGCGAAATCTCGACGACGAGGCGACCGACCTCGACCTCCTGGGCCGAGGCGTTCTGCTGGCGGGCCACGATCTGGGCGACCTTCTTGCGGTACAGGCGCTCGTCGAAGTCCTCGTGGACCTCGGAGAGCTCCATGCAGACCTCGGCGACCTCGTCGGAGCGGCCCTCGGCCACCGACAGCAACAGCCGGAAGAGGCCGTCGCGCCAGGTCGGCGACATGTAGGCGACCATGCCCAGGTCGAGCAGGCCGATGCGGCCGTCGTCGGTGAGCAGCACGTTGCCCGGGTGCGGGTCGGCGTGGAACATGCCGTCGACGAGGATTTGCTTCAGATAGGCGCGGAAGACCTGCTCGGCGAGGTGGGGGCCGTCGACCTCCATCAAGCGCAGCGGCGACGTCGCCGTGATCTTGGTGCCGCTGATGTATTCCATCGTGAGCACACGCGACGTCGTGTAGTCGGCGATGGGCCGGGGCACGACGATGCTGGGGAAGTCTTCGAGGCTCTTGTGCAGCCACAAGAGGTTCTTGGCCTCGGCCTGGTAGTCGAGCTCGCGCAAAAGCGACGTCTTGAACTCCTCGAGCATCAAGCCGAACTCGTAGGTGCGGCCGGCGACGGTGTGTTTGTCGAGCATCGCCGCCACACCTTCGAGCGCCGCCATGTCTTGAACGACCCGCTTGGCGATGCCGGGGCGCTGGACCTTGACGACCACGGGGCGTCCGTCGCGCAGTGAGGCGCGGTGCACCTGGCCCAGCGACGCCGCCGCCAACGGCTTCTCGTCGAAATGCGAAAAGGCCTTGCTCAGCCGCACGCCGCCGAGCTCGACGCTGACGATGGACTCGAGCGTGTCGACGTCAAAGGGCGCGACCTTGTCCTGCAGGCGCTGGAGCGCGGTGATGTAGGGCATCGGCATCAGGTCGGGCCGGGTCGACAGCACCTGGCCGAGCTTGATGAAGGTCGGCCCCATGCGCTCGAGGTCGTCGGCCAGCTGGCGGGCCTTTTGGTCGGTGGCGCGAGACGGGTCGGTCAAATCCGTGCGGCGATGGCGCCACAGGAGGCCGGCAATGTCGCGATAACGGCTGAAGTGGACGCGGCTCAAAACGGTCATGCCTGCGACTCAGCACGATCCGTACCTCCCGCGGCTCCCACCCGCTGCCACCTCGGAAACGGGCGAGGATGCCGCCGGTACCAAACGGAACGAAGCGCAACGCGAGCGCGTTGGGCCGGCGCCTCGCGCCGGGGCGGGCCGTCGGGCTTTCCAGCTTTTGCGACGACGACGACGACGACGACCACGACCACGACGATGACGACGATGACGACGACGACGACGACGACGGAGCCACCTTGAACCCGCTGATCCGCTGTGCCCGCTTCACGCTCCACGCGCTGTTCTGGCCCTGGAACATCCTGCTCTCGTGCGTGGCGCTGTTCGGCTACGTCCCCCTCGCCCTCGTCGACCTCGTCGTCGACGCCTTGAACGGCCTGGCCCGCTGGGACTTCGTCGCCGGCTCCGTCGTGATGGTCGCCGTGCCGCCGCTGACCCTGGCCTACGCCTGGCTGCACCGCGCGCGCTTCAAGGATGACCCCGCCGAGCTGGCTGTTCTGTTCTTCGGTGTCGAGCTGCCGCTGCTGGCCTGCACGGCGGCGCGGCTGTTCGGCTTTCAGCAGCTGACCGGCGCGGCGCAGCTCGTCTACTGCGCCCTCGTGGTCGGCGGCGTTGTCGCCGAGGGCCGCCTGGTGCTGGGCAGGCGCATGCCGCAGGGCCAGCTCATCGATGGCGTCGCCCACGGCCTGCTCGTCATGCGGGCCGTCGCCGGCGCCTATGTCGGCGTGCTGCTGGCGTCGCTGTCGCTGCCGACCATTGCCAACATCGCCGTCGACCTCGCCGACGCCGTCGTCGACGTCACCACCATCGTGGCCGCCGTGGTGCTGTCGCCGCTGTTGCTGTTTGCCGGGGCCAGCGGGCTGTTGGTGCTGACGCTGCCGGTGACCGCGCCGCTGTCGTGGGTGCACGCCCTCGGGCGCTCGGGCCGCGCCCTGCGCGCGAAGTGGGGCTACGACGATCTGCTGTTCGCCAGCGCCGCCCCCGTCGTCGTGCTCGTCGTCGGCTTCTTCATGATGTTGCCGCAGCCCCACGTCAGAGCCTTTGCGGCCCTGGCCCAGGCGCCCCGGAACGACGACGAGCGGCGGGC
>JBKJNL010000248.1:0-5669 GCA_046593615.1 Myxococcota bacterium
CTTGAACCACTGGGAGGTCAAGACGACGACGACGACGACGCCTTGAACCACTGGGAGGTCAAGACGACGACGACGACGACGCCTTTGTCGTCGTCGTGCTCGACGTTGGCCTGACCGCGGCGGGCGTCGTCGTCGTCGTCGTCGCCGGCGTAGTTGTTGCCGATGTCGTCGCTCAGGCCGTCGACGTCGCCGTTGCCGGTGGTGCCCGAAGCGCCGGCGTCGATGCCCGTGCCTTCACCGCCGGTCTTGCCTTTGCCAGCGCTGGCTCCGTCGCTGCCGCCCTGGCCCTGCGGGGCGTCCGCAGGGTGGAACGGGTCGCCGCGCGGGGTGCCTTTGTTTTCGTTGGCTGCGCTCTGCGCCGACGATGACGAACGCGCCGACGTCTCCGCCTGCGCCGACGATGGCGACGACGACGACGACTGCGCGGCCACCCAGCGCGGGTCCTGCTCTTTCAGGGCCTGGGCCGTGGGCTTGTCGATGACCCCGCGCCGCTCGAGGGACTCGGCGGTCTTCTGGTCGAGCTGGCCGGTCGGCGGCAGGCCGTCGACCCGCTGCAGCTTCTTGACCGCGTCTTGCAGCTGCTCCTTGCCTTTGCCCGCGCCGACGAAGCCCGCGGACTTCAGCGAATTCAACATCTCTTTGAGGTCGACCTGCACCTCGACCTTGTTGCTGTCGACGCGGGCCCGGGCCTGCTCGGTCTCGACCGAGCGGGTCTTTTGCGTGCCGGCCGGCACCTCGCTGCCACCGCGGGGAGCCGCGAAATCACTGCCCAGGCGCGGGCCACCGATCTGGAACTTCGTCTCCGACGCCGACGATTTCGTCGTCTTTTGATCGACGCTCTCGGTGGCCTCTTTTTTGGGCAGCAGGCCCAGGCGGTCGAGGGCCTCGAAGGTCTTCTGGTCGAGCTGGCCGGTCTGCGGCAGCCCTTCCTGCTTCTGCAGCTGCTTCAACGTCGCCGACAGCTGCTGCTCGGGAGCCTTCTGCGGCGTCACCGGGAAGCCGGCCGCGGCCAGCAGCGTCAGGATTTCTTTCAGCAGCTTCTGGGCTTCTTGCGGGGTCTTTGCCGAGCCGAAGTCCTGCAGGCGCTGCAGCGGCGACTGCGGTTGATCGCGCGCGCCCTCTCGCCCAATCGACGGGGCGGCGGGCTCGGGGCGGGGGCCCTGGGGTCCTCGGATGGCCATCGAGGGCCCTTGTACCCCTTCCTCGTCGACGTCGCCGCGGCTATCGCCGCCGCGGTTTCCCCATCGCCGAGGTCTCGATGCGACGCTCTCCTGTTGATGCCCGTGGCCTCGTTGCCGCCGTCTTCGTCGCCGCCGTCTTTGTCGTCGCCTGCGCCGGCAACAAGCCGGCGCCCGAGCCCGCGCCCGCCGACGACGGCCCGTCGACGCAGCCGGCCGATCCCCAGGGCACAGGCGCAGACGCAACCGGGCCGTCGGCTGCGGCATCGTCTGCCCATCGATCCGTGCAGCTCGCCGCCATCCAGAACGACAAGTCCGGACCGTCAGGACAAAAGGGCCCCATGAGCAAGTACCCGCAGTCCAAGAAGGGCGGCGTCGTCGACGACCTCCACGGCTCGAAGATCGCCGACCCCTACCGCTGGCTCGAAGACGCCGACGCCGACGACACAAAGGCCTGGGTCACCGAGCAGAACAAGCTGACCTTTGGCTGGCTCGAAAAAATCCCCGCGCGCGGCGCGCTCAAGACCCGCCTCACCGAGCTGTGGAACTACGAGCGCTTCGCCCCACCCTTCATCGAGGGCAAAGGCGGCGATCGCCGCACCTACTTCTGGAAGAACGACGGCCTGCAGAACCAGGCGGTGCTCTACGTCGTCGACGCCGCCGATGTCGGCTCGGGCACCAGCTCGAAGAAGGGATCGAAGCAAGAGCCCCGCGTCTTGCTCGATCCAAACGCGCTCAGCAGCGACGGCACCGTGGCCCTGGCGGGCATGGCCATCTCCGACGACGGCAAGCGCATGGCCTACGCGCTGTCGACCGGCGGCTCGGACTGGATGGAGTGGCGCGTCAAAGACATCGCCAGCGGCAAAGACAGCGACGACCTCGTCAAGTGGTCGAAGTTCTCGGGCGCCTCGTGGACCCCCGACAACAAGGGCTTCTTCTACGCCCGCTACCCCGAGCCCGAAAAAGGCGGTGACCTCGAGCAGGCCAACTACTTCCACAAGATTTATTACCATGTGATCGGTGAATCACAGGATAAAGATAAGCTGGTCTACGAAGACAAAGAGCACAAGACCTGGGGCTTCGCCCCGACGGTGAGCGAAGACGGCAAGTACCTGATCATCAGCGTGTGGGACGGCACAGACCGCCGCAACCGCATGTATTTCAAAGAGCTCGCTCCGAAGCTGCCTGCGACACCCGGCGTCTGGACCAACGACGGCGGCCCGGTGCAAAAACTGTTCGACGCCTTTGACGCCTCCTACGGCTTCGTCGGCAACGTCGGCACCACGTTCTTCATCCAGACCGACAAGGACGCGCCCCGCCAGCGCCTGGTGTCTGTCGACGTCAAAGGGCTCAAGGCGCCGGAGCCGAAGCTCAAGGAGATCATCGCCCAGCCGCCGAAGGACAAGATTGAAGCCGTCGGCATGCTCGGCGGTGGCTTCCTGGTGAAGAAGCTGCAGAACGCCCACGACGTCGTCGAATTCTATGACTTGAAGGGCAAGAAGATTCGCGATCTACCGTTGCCTTCGATTGGTACCACCGGTGGATTCTCGGGCAAGTTCAAAGACACCGACACCTACTATTCGTTCACGTCGTTCACGTACCCCACGGTCATCTACCGGCTCGACGTCAAGAGCGGCGTGTCGACGATGTGGAAGCAGCCGACCGTCAAGTTCGACCCCAGCGCCTACGAGACCAAGCAGGTCTTCTACAAGAGCACCGATGGCACCGACATTCCGATGTTCATCGTGCACAAGAAGGGTCTGGCCTACGATGGCAACAATCCGACGTACCTCTACGGTTACGGTGGCTTCAACATCTCGCTGACGCCGTCGTTTTCGCCGGCGCTGGTGGCCTGGCTCGAGCGCGGTGGCGTCTACGCCCAGCCCTCGCTGCGCGGCGGCGGCGAGTTCGGCGAGGAGTGGCACGAGGCCGGGATGCTGAAGAAGAAGCAGAACGTCTTTGACGACTTCTCGTCGGCGGCGCGCTGGCTCATCGATCAGAAGATCACGCAGCCCAAGAAGCTCGGCATCGGCGGCGGCAGCAATGGCGGCCTGTTGTGCGGCGCCAGCATCAACCAGCACCCCGAGCTGTTCGGCGCCGGCGTCTGCATGGTCGGCGTCATGGACATGCTGCGCTTCCACAAGTTCACCATCGGCCACGCCTGGGTCAGCGAGTACGGCTCCTCCGACGACAAAGACATGCTGCCGACGCTGTTGACCTACTCGCCGCTGCACAACCTGAAGAAGGGTGCTTCGTACCCGCCGGTGTTGGTGACGACGGCCGACCACGACGACCGCGTCGTCCCCGCCCACAGCTTCAAGTACGTGGCCGCGCTGCAAGAGGCCCAGGGTGGCGACGCGCCGGTGCTCATCCGGATCGACGTCAAAGCCGGCCATGGTGCCGGCAAGCCGACGACGAAGGTCATCGAAGAAGCCGCCGACCGCTGGGCCTTTTTGTTGGCGGCGCTCGGCGCCGAGCCCATGCCGCCGTTGTGAACGCGGGTTGAAGAGGCGCCGTCGCCTCCGCCGGTCGCTGGCCGGCGGGTTCGTCGCGGCAACTTTGTTTCGTCACACCTGCCGAGGTTCACCATGAAGACCAGAGCCGCCGTCGCCTATGAAGCTGGCAAGCCCCTCGTCGTCGAAGAGGTCGACCTCGACGGTCCGCGAGCCGGCGAGGTGCTCGTCGAGATCAAGGCGACCGGCGTCTGCCACACCGACGAGTTCACGCGCTCGGGTGCCGACCCCGAAGGTCTGTTCCCGGCGATCTTCGGCCACGAAGGCGCGGGCGTCGTCGTCGACGTCGGCTCCGGCGTCACCACGCTGAAGAAGGGTGACCACGTCATCCCGCTGTACACGCCCGAGTGTCGCGGTTGTAAATCGTGCCTGAGCAGAAAGACCAACCTGTGCACGGCGATCCGCGCCACCCAGGGAAAAGGTGTCATGCCGGACGGCACCAGCCGCTTCTCCATCGGCAAAACCAAGATCCACCACTACATGGGTTGCTCGACGTTTGCCCAGCACACGGTGCTGCCCGAGATCGCGCTGGCCAAGGTGCGTGAAGACGCGCCGTTCGACAAGATTTGTTATATTGGATGTGGTGTCACCACCGGCATCGGCGCCGTCATCAACACGGCCAAAGTCGAGCCCGGCGCCAACGTCGTCGTCTTTGGCCTCGGCGGCATCGGCTTGAACGTGGTGCAGGGCGCTCGCATCGTCGGCGTCAACATGATCGTCGGCGTCGATCTGAACCCGGCGCGCGAGCCGCTGGCCCGCCAGTTCGGCCTCACCCACTTCGTGAACCCCAAAGACCTGCCGGGCGGAGCAGGTGGCGATACGGACCTGGTCGCGCACCTCGTCGAGCTCACCGGCGGCGGCGCCGACTACAGCTTCGAGTGCGTCGGCAACGTCAAGCTCATGCGCCAGGCGCTGGAGTGCACGCACCGTGGCTGGGGCGTCTCGGTCGTCATCGGCGTCGCCGGCTCGGGGCAAGAGATCGCCACGCGGCCGTTTCAGCTGGTCACCGGCCGCACCTGGAAGGGCACGGCGTTTGGCGGCGCCCGCGGCCGCACCGACGTCCCGAAGATCGTCGACTGGTACATGGACGGAAAGATCGCCATCGACCCGCTCATCACCCACAAGCTGCCGCTGTCGCGCATCAACGAGGCCTTTGACCTCATGCACGCCGGCACCTCGATCCGCACCGTGGTGGAGATGTGACCGCGCCGTCTTCGCCAGCGTCGTCGTCAGCGTCGCCAGCGTCGCCAGCGTCGTCGTCGTCAGCGTCGTCGTCGGACGTGTCGGCGTTTCGCACGCGCAGCAGCCACCGCTGCTTCGGCGGCACCCAGGGCTTCTACGAATTCGACAGCGCCGCCTGCGCCGGACCGATGCGCTTCGCGGTCTTTGTGCCGCCGCAGGCGACGTCGACGAACAAGGTGCCGGTGCTCTACTTCCTGGCCGGGCTGACCTGCACCGAGGAGACCTTTGCCATCAAGGCCGGCGCCCAGCGCACGGCGGCCGCCCTGGGCCTGGCGATCGTCACCTGCGACACCAGCCCGCGCGCGGCCCGCTTCGCCGGCGACGACGCCAGCTGGGACTTCGGGCAGGGCGCGTCGTTCTACGTCGATGCCACCCGCGCGCCGTGGTCGGGCGCGTACCGCATGTCGACCTTTGTCACCGACGAGCTGCGGCTGCTGGTCGAAGGCGCCTTCAACGTCGACGGCACGCGCCGCGGCATCTTTGGCCACTCGATGGGTGGCCACGGTGCGTTGACCCTCGGGCTGCGCCACCCCGACCTCTACGCCAGCGTCTCGGCCTTTGCGCCCATCGTCGCGCCCACGCAGGTGCCGTGGGGGCAAAAGGCCTATGCCGGCTACTTCGAGCACGAGCGCGAGTGGGCGAAGCACGACGCCGTGGCCTTGATCGAAGCCGGTCGTCGCTTCGCGCCGCAGATGACGCCGCTCGTCGACCAGGGGCTCGCCGATCAGTTTCTCGA
>JBKJNL010000288.1:0-3816 GCA_046593615.1 Myxococcota bacterium
CCGGTCGCCTCATGATCGCCGCGGTCTGCGGGACGCCGTCGGCCGTCGGCCCCGGCGTCGTCACCGCCCTCAACTGGGCCCGCGGAAAGCGCCCCTACCCCGTGCGCGTCGTGGCAACCAAAGAAGAAGCCGACGCCATCGGCCGCGCCCTCATCGCCGCCGAGGCCGCATGACCTCACGGTTCATGAAGGCCCAGAACGATCGCGTCGTCGACCCCGGCTACGTCGGCGACGTCTTTGTCTGGGACATCGACAAGACCTACCTCGACACCCGCTTCTCCTCGCTGCGTGGGTTGCTGGCGATCCCGTTCGAGCTGGCCGTCGACAAGAACAACGTCGCTGGCACCGTCCCGCTGCTGCGCGCGCTGCGCACGGGGCCCGACCCCAAGCACCCGCGCTTCTCGCCGCTGTACTTCGTGTCCGGCTCGCCCGCGCACCTGCGCAACGTTGTCGAAAAAAAGATGATCCTCGACGGCGTGCAGTTCGACGGCATCACCTTCAAGGACCAGCTGGGCCTCTTGCTCGCCGGTCGCCCCACGGCCATCGCCGAGCAGGTTGGCTACAAGCTCAACGCGCTTTTGCACCTGCGCAAGCAGCTGCCGGCCACGGCCCTGCGCTTCTCGCTGTTTGGTGACGACGTCGAAAAAGACATGGATTCGTTCCTGCTCTTCGGCGCCGTCTGCGCCGGCTTGCGCGGCGGGCCGCTGCGCGAAGAGATGCGCCGACGCGGCGCGCACTGGCCCGAGATCGAGGCCGCCGTCGAGGCGGCCGCGCCCATGGTCGTCGAGCCCGACCCGGTCGAGCGCGTCTACATCCACAGCGTGAAGGGTCGGCTGCTCGGCGAGCAGCGCCCGGCGCTCGACCGCCGCGTCGTCGTCAGTCGCTCGTTCTTGCAAGCCGCACTGCTGCTGCGCCAGCTGGGCAAGGTCGACCGCGACGCTCCGCGCCGGGTGCGCGACGACCTCGTGAAGAAGCGCTTCGCCGACGACGTGATCCAGGGCCTTGTCGACGACGCCAGTGTGCGTCTGCAGATCGACGACGTCTCCATGTGATTCCACGTGCCGCCGCGCGCCCTACATCTGGGCGCGCTGCGTGTGCCGCCACGTCGAGAAATCTGGCCCTCGTCGCGCGACAATCGGTGGGAATGGTTACTGTTGAGGCGGGCTTGTTCTCCTGATTTTCAGGCCCCCGTCTTCCGCTCCAGGGCCGCTCGGGCCCCGTTTCGCACCAGGAGGCACGATGATTCGCCTGCTCCCGCTTTCTCTGCTTGCTCTTGCGCCTGCCCTGCTGGCCCCTGCGGCGCACGCAAACAACGACGACGTCCCGGTCGTGACCGACGAAGCCTCGTTTGCTTCCTTTGGCGACGACGAAGAAGAAGACGGCTCGGCCGACGGGCTCTTGGTCGACTTCGACGACGCCCTCGACAACGACGACATCGCCACCCTGATGCGCGACGCGGGTGTGTCACTGGTCGACACAACCGACGCCGCCGACGGCAACCTCTTCACCTTTCGTGGCACCGCTGCCGAGACCGCCCGCGTCGTCGAGGCCCTGGCCGGTCAGCGCGGCATCGAGAGCGTCGAGCCCAACACCCGCTATTCGCTGTTCGACCAAGACGTCGAGCGCGGCGCGGCACGCGCGCCGGTCACCACCGGCGCCGACGACGCCAGCGACGACGGCCAGAAGCCCGGGCCGGTCAAGCCGAACGACCCGATGTACAAATCGCAGTGGCACTTCGACATGGTCAACGCCGAAGGCGCCTGGGCCGTCACGCAGGGCAACGGCGTCATCGTCGCCGTCATCGACACCGGCGTCGCTCCCGGCAAGCTCGACAACGGCAAGCCGTCGAAGTGGAAGCGCGTGCCTGACCTGAAGGAGACCGAGTTCGTCGCCGGCTTCAACTTCGTCGACAACAACGCCGACCCCTCCGACGGCAACGGCCACGGCACCCACGTCGCCGGCACCATCGCCCAGTCGACCAACAACGCGTTCGGCGTCGCCGGCCTCGCGCCAAAGGCCAAGATCATGCCGATCAAGGTGCTGTCTGATCGCGGCAGCGGCTCGCTCTCCGACATCGTCAACGGCATCCGCTTCGCCGCCGACCACGGCGCCAAGGTCATCAACATGTCGCTTGGCGGCGGCATGTACAGCTCGAGCTTCGCCCGCGCCGTGAAGTACGCCCACGACAAGGGCGTCACCGTCGCCTGCGCCGCCGGCAACGGCGGACGGCAGAAGGTTGAATACCCGGCCGCCTACGAAGGCTGCGTCGCCGTCAGCGCGCTTGGCCCCGACGGCAAGCTCGCGTTCTACAGCTCGTACGGCAAAGAACTCGACATCGCCGCACCCGGCGGCGACACCCGCGTCGACCTCAACAAAGACGGCCTGCCCGACGGCGTTCTGCAGAACACCATCGGCCGCGGCGACCCGACCAAGCACGGCTTCTTTCCGTTCCAGGGCACGTCGATGGCGACGCCCCATGTCGCGGCCGCGGCGGCCCTCGTCATCTCGATGGGCGTGACCGACCCCGACCGCGTCGAGAAGGTGCTCGAGGAGTCGTCGAAGCCGTTGAACGACGCCATCCGCTTCGGCGCTGGGGGCCTCGACGCTGCCGCCGCCGTCAAAAAAGCGACGCGCGATCACACCGGCGGCGGCCTCGCCTTTGCGCTCGGCTTGACCGGCCTCGGCCTCTGGCGCGCCCGCCGCCGCGACGGATGGATGAGCACCGCAAAGGCGACGCCTGGGATGGCCGTGGGTGCCGTCGTCGGCTCCGGCGCGCTCCTGGCCTTTGCTCCCCCCGGGCTCGGCGCCTGGGCCGGCTGGATGGCCCTGGGTGCCGTCTTCGTCGCCGTCGGGCCGTTCCTGTTCCTGTTCGGCGTGAAGAGCGCGCGCAGCACCCTGGCGGGCCTCGGCTTCGGCGTCGCCGGCTTCGCGCTGGTGCGGGCCATCCTCGGCTCTGTCGACGTCGCCCTGGTGCCCGGCAACGGTGGGCTCGACATGGCGTTTCTGGTCGGCACCGCGGTCATCGCCGCCGGCGTCGGCGCGCTCTCGCTCAAGAAGTGAGCTCACGCCGCAGCTGAAGCGGCCGACGAACGCGCCGGCTCCCTCGTGGAGCCGGCGTTTTTATTTTGCGGTGCTGCTTCGCGGCGACACGAGCCGAGAGGGCAAAAAAAAGTCGACGTCTTTCGACGTCGACCTGGCGGACCGAGAGGGATTCGAACCCTCGATAGAGTTTCCCCTATACAGGTTTAGCAAACCTGCGCCTTCAGCCACTCGGCCATCGATCCATTCGAGGTCCGCGCAACAACCTCACTCCTGACGGGGTGAGATGGCGAATCGGTACCGTGGACGTTGTGGAGCGTCAAGAACGGAAGAGACCATGAAGACCCTGACCCAGCTGCCGGTGTGGTCCGACAACTACGTCTACGTCCTCGACCACGACGTCGAAGGAGCCGGCGGCGGCACGGTGGTCGTCGACCCGTCGGAGGCCGCGCCCGTGCTCGCGTGGCTGGAACGGGCGAACCGCACGCTGACGGCGGTGCTCAACACGCACCACCATCCCGATCACGTCGGCGGCAACGAAGAGCTCGTGGCCCGCACCGGCTGCGCCGTGCTCGGACCCGAGCGCGATCGCGCGCGCATCCCCGGCCTCACCCGCGGCGTCGACGTCGGCGAGGTCGTCGTGGTCGCCGGCCTGTCGTTTCGCATCCTCGACGTCGCCGCCCACACCCGCGGCCACATCGCCTGGGCCCTCGACGCCGCCGTCGACGTCGTCGTTCGCCACGGCCATGCCGGCCAGCCCGTCGCGGTGCCGGGACTG
>JBKJNL010000339.1:0-5941 GCA_046593615.1 Myxococcota bacterium
GCAGCCGCTGAGGCCAGCGACAGCGACGACGACAGCGAAGGCGACAGCGAGAGGCAAAGGGTTCAGGCGCATGCAAGCTCCACGGGTGTACCGGCGACGGGCGGCGCAAGCGTTCGATTCACGCGGCCGTGCGGGGCTGTGCGACGGGTCATGCAACGCGCTCCCCGCCAGCGTCAATGCTGACGACTGCGCCCACCGCGAGCGCCAGTCACGACGGAGGCCCCCAACGAAAGAGGCCCGCCTGCGCGGACCTCGTTCTTCATTCCCGGATTTTGCCTCGCCTGCTCGCGGCTACTTCATCTGCGGGAAGCCGAGGTCGACGCCGCGGTGGCGCGGGTCGGGCCAGCGGGCGATGACGTTCTTGCTGCGCGTGTAGAACTTCACGCCGTCGGGGCCGTAGATGTGCAGGTCGCCGAACAGCGACTGCTTCCAACCACCGAACGAGTAGTAGGACATCGGCACCGGGATCGGGACGTTCACGCCGACCATGCCGACCTGCACCTCGTGCTGGAACTTGCGGGCCGCGCCGCCGTCGTTGGTGAAGATCGCCGTGCCGTTGCCGTACTGGTGGCCGTGGATGAGGCCGATGGCTTCGTCGTACGAGGCGGCGCGGACCACGGAGAGCACCGGTCCGAAGATCTCTTCTTGGTAGACGCTCATGCTCGGCTTGACGTCGTCGAGCAGGCACGGCCCGAGGAAGAACCCCTTCTCGTGACCGGCCACCTTGATGCCGCGGCCGTCGACGACGACCTTGGCGCCGGCTTTGGCGCCGGCGTCGACGTAGGCGGCGACCTTGTCGCGGTGGGACTGGGTGATGAGCGGACCCATCTGCGACGCCGGGTCGAGGCCGTTGCCGACCTTGAGCTCGGCGATGCGCTCTTTGAGCTTCGGCATCAGCCGGTCGGCGGCGTCGCCGACGCACACGAGCACCGAGATGGCCATGCAGCGCTCGCCGGCCGAGCCATAGCCGGCACCGATGGCGGCGTCGGCAGCGAGGTCCATGTCGGCGTCGGGCAAGACCACCATGTGGTTCTTGGCGCCGCCGAGGGCCTGCACGCGCTTTCCGTGGCGCGCGCCGGTCTCGTAGATGTAGCGGGCGATCGCCGTGCTGCCGACGAAGCTGATGGCGCCGACGTCGGGGTGCGCGAGCAGGCTGTCGACCGCGACCTTGTCGCCGTGCACGACGTTGAACACGCCGTCGGGCAGGCCGGCCTTTTGAAAGAGCTCGGCGCAGAAGTTTGTCACCGACGGATCGCGCTCAGACGGCTTCAAGACGAACGCGTTCCCGCAGGCGATGGCCACCGGGTACATCCACATCGGCACCATCGCCGGGAAGTTGAACGGCGTGATGCCGGCGACGACGCCGACCGGCTGCTTGAGCGAATAGGTGTCGACCTCGGTCGACACGTTCTCGCTCATCTCGCCTTTCAGCAGCTGCGCCAGCCCGCAGGCGAACTCGATGACCTCGAGGCCGCGCTGCACCTCACCCTGCGCATCAGAAAACACCTTGCCGTGCTCGAGGGTGAGCAGCCGGGCGATGTCGTCTTTGTGTTTGTTGGCCAGCTCGCGGAACGCGAACATGATCCGCGTGCGCGTGGCGAGGGAGCTGTCTTTCCACAGCAGCGCCGCCTTTTTTGACGAGGCGACGGCAGCGTCGACGTCGGCAACGCTGGCGTAGCCGACCTGCTTTTGCACCTCGCCCGTCGCGGGGTTGAAGATGTCGCCTTTGCGTTCGCTGTTGGCCGCGACGGCCGCGCCGCCGATGAAATGCGTGAGGGTGCTCGTCATGGCGCGGCTATACCGCGGCGCACGCCGCCGTGAAACCGCGGCAATCGTCGTCGGCGTCAGCGGCAGACGCGGGGCGTCAGCGACGTCGACGTCGACGTCAGCGGCAGACGCACCGGCCGTCGGCGCCGCACCGCCGCTCGACCACGCAGTTGGAGGCGGAGCAGTCTGTGTCCACCTTGCACTCGTTGCAGGCGTCGAAGCCCTCGTTGCAGCCAAAGGGACAGACGAGCGCGCCCTGCGCCTGACACTGTCCGTCGGCGCAGCGCTCCACGCCGTTGCAGAACAGGCCGTCGTCGACGCAGCCGCCGGTGGCGTCGCAGCTGTTGCAGGCCCTGCGACCTTCGTTGCAGCCGAAGCCACAGGTGGGCGACGCGCCCCTGCCGCACAGGCCGTTGAAGCAGCGCTCTTCGCCGTTGCAGAACACGCTGTCGTCGCAGTCGATGTTGTCGACGCACTCGTTGCAGCGCCTGTTGGCTTCGCTGCAACCATTCTGACAGGTCGGGTCGGCGCCGTCGGCGCACAGGCCCTCGACGCACTGCTCGACGCCGGTGCAGAACAGCGCGTCGCTGCAGTCGAGAGGGGCCTCGCAGGTGTTGCAGGCGTCGCGGGCTTCGCTGCAGCCAAAGGCGCAGTCCGGCGCGTTGGTCGACGCCACGCACGCGCCGTTGGCGCAGCGTTCGTCGCCGTTGCAAAAGGCACCGTCGGCGCAGTCGCCGTTGGCTGTGCAGACGCAGGTCCCGCTGACGACGTCGCACACTGGCGTCGGGTGGTCGCAAATGCTCGCACCCGGCAAGCACGCGCCGGTGCCGTCGCAGGTTTCGACACCGTTGCAGCCGACGCCGTCGTCGCAGTCCGGGTTGACGGTGCAGCCCACGCACGACGCGCGGTCGGCGTCGCAGACCAGGCCGTCGTTGCAGGGGTCGCCCGACGACGCGCAGGCACCGCTGACGCAGGTCTCCTGCCCGGTGCAGAAGGCCTCGTCGTCGCACGAGCTGGCGTTGTCACATTCGAAGCACGCGCCGTTCTCGCACAACGGCGTGGGGTCGATGCACGGCGAGGTGCCGGCGACACAGCCCCCGGCGACGCAGGATTCGGTGCCGTTGCAGGGATTTTCGTCGTCGCAGTCGCCATCGGCGACGCAGCCTTCGCCCTCGCCCTCGCCGGCCACTTCGCCCTCGCCCTCGCCCTCGCCGGCCACTTCGCCTTCGCCTTCGCCTTCGCCTTCGCCCTCGCCCTCGCCGGCCACTTCGCCTTCACCCTCGCTCTCTGCTTCGCCCTCGCCGGCATCGCCATCGGCAACGGGTGCGGGGCTGATGAACAGCGAGCAGCCGCTGACCGCGGCGAGCATCCCCAAGACGACGACGAGTGAGAGCCGCATCGGCCCATCATGGCGCAGACGAGGCCGCGCGGAACGGTCGGCAGCAGCGCGCATGGAGTTCACCTGGCCGTCGTCGAGGGGCGACGGTGCGTCAGCTAGATCTCGCCCTTGCGGGCCTTTTCGATCCACTTGCCGATTTCGCCCTCGACGACGTCCATCGCCTTTTTCTTGAAGGGCCGCAGCAGAAGCGGGACCTCCATGTCGATGTCGATGCGGTCGGGGAGGACCTCGAAGCTGCCCTTCAGGCTCATGCCCTTCACGGCAAAGCTGACGTCGGCATTGCACTCGTCGTTCCAGCACAGCTGGGGGTCGTATTCGGCGAAGCGAGCCTGGTAGCTCTCGAGGGCCTTGGCAGCGGCCTTTTTGGCGAGGTCGAGCGGCAGGTCGTGGGCGACGGAGTGCTTCATGGTCTGGCACCGTACAAAACGCAGCGCCCGCCAACCACCCCGCGATCCACGCACACCAGGCGTCGCGCCGAGGCGCACCGGTTGACTTCCGGCGGGACGATCCGGAAACCCCGGCGGTGGCGACGAAGAAGCAGCCGGCGACGACGACAACGACGAATGCGGCGACGGCTCATCCCATCACCCTGGTGCGCGGGCGGCTGACGCAGGCCGGGCTCGAGCGGCTGTTGCTGCTGCCGCTGCTCGATCTCGTGCCCCGCCTGTTTCGCCACTCGCGGCGGGGTGCGCGGCTGGCCGAGCGCCTGGTGGCCGACCGCCCGCTGCTGTCGACGTCGTCGGCGCTGGCCGAGCTGGCGGGCCAGGTGCAAGACCCCGAGCGCCAGCGGGCCTGGAGCCCGGCGCGCTCGCCGGTGGCCGCCGGAATTCCCCGCGTTCTCGTCGACAAGCTCGCCTATGCCCTGCACCGCTTCATCGACGAAGCCGCCGCGACCCGCGGCGGTCCAGGCGCGCCGCGCTGGACATTCGCTTTTGGTGACGCCGTCGTTCCCGGCCCGGTGGCGCCTGAGCTGCGCGGCACGCTGCTGGCCCTTGAGCGTCTGCGCGACGACCTGCGCCGCAAGCTCGGCAAGAGCGGCGACCCGTCTGACGTCGACGGGAGCAACGCCGGCAGCGGCCTCATGGGTGGCCGACGGCGCGCCCGCGTCACCCTCGACGAAGGCCCGCCGCCGGGCTTCTTCTTTACCGAAGACACCGCGGCCGTGCCCCGCGGCATGTTGCTCTCGCTCGACGACGTCGATGCCGTCGATGCCGGCACCGGCGGCGGCACCGGCGGCGGCACTGGCGTCGACACCGGCGGCCGACCAGAGAAGCGTCTGGGCTTCGTCGGCGTCCGCGGCCCCCTGCCCGACCTCGACACCCAGCTCTACGCCGTCGAGCGCGTGCTCGACGTCGTGCTCGAACCGATGTTCGACGAGGGGCCGCGCCTGGTGCGCCTGGCGGGCGGCCGCTACGGCGCGTTGTTGGCAGCGCTCGACGAGCTCGTCGTCGTCGACCCCCTCGACGGCGCCGGCGAGGCCCGGCTGTGCTGGAAGGTCGTGCACAAGAGCGGCGGCCTCGCGCTGCAACCGGTGGTGCGCGGCCGCTCGGGCCCGGGCCCTGGAGCGGGGTACCAGGGACCGCGCGATGGCGTCGAGCTCGACGACAAGCTCACGGGCAAGCGCCTCGAAGACGCCGTGCGCACGCTGCCGTTCGCGACGCCGCAAGACCAGGAGATCGTGCGGATCTACCTGGCGCGCCACGAGCGGCTCGACGGCGTCGTGGCCGACAAATTGGTCGACCACCCCGGCCTCGAGCTGGCCGACGGCCGACCGCTCAAGGCCCTGCACGCCAACCCCGTCGTCGTCGTCAAAGAAGACCACACGCTGGGCTTCACGGCGCTCGGGCGGCCGCTGGATTGCCAGGCCCTCGGCGATGACGGCGCCGCCATCGTCGTCGACGGCGACCACGCGCGCCTGCTGGCCGTGCCCATCACGCCCGCCCAGCGCGAGCTGGCCCGGGCCCTGGCGCGCATCGGCGACCAACCGCTGCCGCCCGGGGTGCTTGACGACGTCGTCAAGCGCCTGAAGAAGGGCAAGCTCGAGGTGCAGCTGCCGGTGTCGTTGCGCGGCCGCCAGCGCGAGCCCGAGCCGACCCTCGTCGTGCGCGTGGCCTGGAAAGCCAGGGGCACGGGCGCCGTTGTCCTCGGCCATGGCGGCGCGCGCTTCTCGCTCGTGGCCCGCCCGCTCGTCGGTGGCGCGACCTTTGTGCCCGGCGCCGGGCCACCCGTGGCCTTTGCCAGCGACGAAAAAGGCGACGCCGTGTGGTGCCAGCGCGACCTGCCCGGCGAGAGCGCCCGCGCCGACGAGCTCATGCGCGCGGTCGACGTCGACGACGACGCCGCCGAAGGCGCCTACGCCTTTGCCTTTTTGTCGCCCGAGCGGGCCTTGCGGGCCCTCACCGACCTGGCCGAGCGCGACGACGTCGTGCTGGCGTTCACCGCCGACGGCCCGCGGGTGTCGTCGGTGCGAGCCAGGCAGCTGCAGGTGCGGCTCGGCAAGCGCACCGACTGGCTCGGCCTCGACGGCGCCGTCGAGCTCGACGACGGCACCCGCCTCGAGCTGCAACCGCTGATCGAGGCGCTGCGCGAGGGCCGCCGCTGGGTCGTCGTCGACAAGAACCACATCGCGGCCCTGTCGGCCGAGCTCGCCGACCAGCTCGGGCCCCTCGCCGCGTTCAGCAGCAGCAAGGGCGCGCTGGCCGCCGGCAGCGTCGCCGTCGTCGACGAAGCCGCCGCCGTCCTCGCCGAAGCCGGCGCCCACGTCGAGCGCGACGC
>JBKJNL010000375.1:0-2524 GCA_046593615.1 Myxococcota bacterium
CAACAAGAGCAGCTCTTCGCGGCGGGGCACGACGTTGATGAGATCGCGGCGCACGACGCCCCGCGATCGCGCCGAGAACTCGGTGCTCAGGCACATCTGCAGGCCTTCGACGATGTCTTTGCCGTCGAGGATGACGTCGGCGTCGCCCACGGCGGCGTCCTGCTCGGACCACGTCGAGAAGTACAGGCGCGAGATGTTGCGGCCGCCGGTGATGGCGGTGGCGCCGTCGGCGATGAGGATCTTGTTGTGCGTGCCGCTGACGAGGGGCACCGGGCTGAGCTCGGAGATCGCCGTCAGCACCTGCGGGATCATCGGGTTGAAGACGCGCACGTCGACGCGCCCGGTCTGCACGAGCTCTTGCAGGTGGTCGCCCCCGATGAGCGTGAGCGGTTGGCTGCCGCGCGCATCAATCAGCAGGCGGACGTCGACGCCGGCTTCGGCGCGCTCGAGCAGGCGGCCGAGGAAAGCCAGGCCAAAGACGTCGTCTTCGACGATGAAGTAGCTGGCGTCGATGGTCTTGGTCGCGCCGCGCAACAGCGTCCAGCGGGCGGCCCAGGCGGCGGCGTTGTCGGTCAGCAGCGTCGCGTTCGTCGTCGCCGGATGGCCATGCAGGCCATCCCAGGCGTCGCGCAGCGAGACCGGGTTGGGCAACACGCCGACGCCGTGGCCGCCGAACAACGGCCGCCCCACGCTCGCGCAACCACTGCCGCCCAGGGCCAGCGAAGCCAGCGACGACGCGAGGAAATTCCGGCGGGAAAAAGTCCACACCCCGGAGCCAAAGCAGGCGCCGCGCCACTGTCGGTCCGACGCCCGCACAGACCCGGCACCCCCGCGAGCCCCGCGCGGGGACGTCGCTGCGGCGCAACACGAAGCCCTGCGGGGTCGCATCGCCAGCGAGCGCCACGCGTTTTCGAGCCCGCGCGATCGTGGCGATCTGGAAACAGGGGCAAAAAAACACCCACCAGACGGTGGGTGCTTTCAGGGCGGCCGCGGCGAGCGGCCGGGCCCCACTCAGGTGCGGTCGCTCAGTAGCGGTAGTGGTCGGGCTTGAAGGGGCCGTCGGTGGCGACGCCCATGTACTCCGACTGCTGCTTCGTCAGCGTCGTCAGCTTCACGCCGACCTTCTCGAGGTGCAGGCGGGCCACCTTTTCGTCGAGCTTCTTGGGCAGCACGTAGACCATGCCGTTTTCGAAGGTCATGCCGGTCATCGTGTCTTTGCCGTGCTGCGCGTTCGCCCACAGCGCGATCTGGGCGATCACCTGGTTGGAGAAGCTGTTCGACATCACGAACGACGGGTGGCCGGTGGCGCAGCCGAGGTTCACCAGGCGACCGCGGGCCAGCAGCGTGATGCGGCGGCCGTCGGGGAAGATGAACTGGTCGACCTGGGGCTTGACGTTGTCTTCTTTGATCTCGGGGTTCTTCTCGAGCCAGCTGACCTGAATCTCGCTGTCGAAGTGGCCGATGTTCGAGAGGATCGCACCGTCTTTCATGCGCTTCATGTGCTCGCCGGTGATGACGTCGACGCAGCCGGTGGCGGTCACAAAGATGTCGGCCTTGTCGCAGACGTCGTCCATGGTGACGACGTCGTAGCCCTCCATCGCGGCCTGCAGGGCGCAGATGGGGTCGATCTCGGTGATCATCACGCGGGCACCGAGGCCGCGGGCGGCCTGGGCGCAACCCTTGCCGACGTCACCGTAGCCGGCGACGACGACGTACTTGCCGGCGACCATGATGTCGGTGGCGCGCTTGATGCCGTCGAAGAGGCTCTCGCGGCAGCCGTAGATGTTGTCGAACTTTGACTTGGTGACCGAGTCGATCACGTTGATGGCCGGGCACACCAGTGACTTGGTTTTCATCATATCATAAAGGCGGTGAACGCCCGTGGTCGTCTCTTCGCTGATGCCCTTGATCTCGGTGGCCATCTTGGTGAAGCGGCCCTTGTCCTTCTTCATCGAGGCGGTGAGCAGCTCGAGGATGACCTTGTACTCGTCGTTGGTCGCCGTCGACGGATCGGGGACCTTGCCGGCCTTTTCGAATTCCGCGCCCTTGTGGACGAGCAGCGTGAGGTCGCCGCCGTCGTCGAGGATCAGGTTCGCGGCCTTGCCGTCCTTAAAGGCCGCGAGCTGCAGCTCGATGTTCTGCCAATACTCGGTCAGCGTCTCGCCCTTCCAGGCAAACACCGGGACGCCGGCCTTTGCGATGGCCGCGGCGGCCTCGTCCTGGGTCGAAAAGATGTTGCACGAGGTCCAGGTGACTTCAGCGCCGAGGACCACGAGGGTCTCGATCAGGATCGCCGTCTCGATGGTCATGTGCAGGCAGCCGGCGATGCGGGCGCCCTTGAGCGGCTGCGAGCCCTTGAACTCGGCGCGCAGCGACATGAGGCCGGGCATCTCCTTTTCGGACATCGACATCTTTTTGCGGCCGAGCTCGGCGAGCGACATGTCTTTGACGAGGTAGGAGGGGAATTCGGTCTTCTGGTCCATGTGTGTGTCCTTGTTGCGTCGTCGAACGTTCGACGAGAGTG
>JBKJNL010000430.1:0-2618 GCA_046593615.1 Myxococcota bacterium
CCCTGGCGTTGGTCAAAGGCGAAGTCAGCGCCGACGGCGTCGACGTCGTCGTCGTCACCGCCGCCGGCCCGGTGCCGGCCCGCCTGGTCAAGCGCCACGCCGAGCAGCTGCCGCACACCTGACGCACACCTGACGGCGCGTGAACGCAGTGGGCAAGGTGACCGCGGTGAGCACGCGTGAGCGGGAATCCGCTGAGCCTCCGCGCGGTTGGGTGGGAGCGCGCGCGGACCTGCTTTGCGGCCGCCCGGCTGTGCGAGGCCCCTGACCGACGACCCGTGAGGGGTGGATCGAGCGGGACCTCCGCCGGGTTGCCGACCGCGTGCGTCATTGGAGATGCTCGATGGGCGTGCCCCGACCCGCTGAACTTTTGCGCTGCTCCGACGCCCTCGCCCACCTCGGGCTCCTCGCCGACGGAGAGCTGCGCGATGACGACGAGATGTCCGAGCTGCGCGGCCACGTGGCCGTCTGCCCATCGTGCCAGCAGGCCTGGCGCCGCCTCGTCGAGGGCAAGCGCCTCTTGCTGGCCGCGGCTGCCGCCCGCGCCGAGCGCGAGCCCTGCCCGACCCACGTGCTGGGCGACGTGATGGCCCTGGTCGACGCCGACATCCGCGCCGACCGCGCGCTCGCGGCCCGCCGGCTCGTCGTGCTGGTCGGGCTCGTCGTGCTGGTCGGGGGCATCGCCGTCGCCTGCTGGCGCGCGTTGACCTGAGCGCCGCGCGCGTTGGCCTGAGCGCTGGCGCCCGGCGCGGTGATGAGCGTCACCGGCGTCGACCGACGCCCGCAAAAGCCGACACGTGTCGTGGGGGGATCGGCGGGCCCTCGACACGATGGCTCATCAACGGCGGCGCTGAGAGCGCCGCCCGAGGGCCAAGCACCATGAAACTCTCCCGCACCGCCATCGCTCCCCGACGTCGACGACCCGCTCCGGTGGCCCGCGGCAACGGCGTGCAGGCGCCGCTGCCCCGCAAGCTGGTCACGCGCCACATCGTCAACCACCTCGTCGACGGCGATGAGCTGTTCGACGCGATCGTGTTCCTCGGCCACGCGTTGGCGCTGCCCGATCTGCTGCCCGGGCGCGATCTGCAGGCTGGCGAGCCGACGGCGATCACCTGTGCGCCGTGCGCCGAAGTCGAAGGCACCGACGAAGACGAGGTCGACGACGACATCACCGACGAATTCGCCGTCCTCCTGCCGGTGCTGCTCCCCGTGCGCCGCGCCGCCTGACGGGGTACCCCCGGTCCGTGCACGCGACCGCGATCCTGTTGCTCATGCTGGTGCTCGGCACCGCGGGCTGCGCGGCGCCCGACGTCGAGCCCCGGGCGCCGGTGTCGCTGTCGCTGCAGATCGGCACGCGCCAATCCTGCGGCGTCTTTTCGGGCCTCGACTACGACACCAGCTGCCTGGCCGCCGTCTACGTCGCCGTCCGCGACGTCGTCACGCGCGAGATCGTCAGCGAGAAGTGCACGTCGCTGGCACCGCGCAAAGCCGAGCTCGGTGAGCTGCTGCGCGGTGAAGCCGTCGTCGACTTCGCCGGCGTCTCCACCAACCGCCAGGTGACCTTCGAGGTCCGCGGGCTGCACGACAAAGCCGACCCCGGCGTCGACCGCTGCGCCGACGCCGACGACGACAACCACTGGCTGTTCTGGGGCGAGAGCGCCGTCATCGACCTCGCTGCTTTCAACAAGGCCGGTGGATCGCTGCTCGTGCCCATCGTCGTCGACTGCCGCGACTGCGCCTACGCCTGCGCAGCCGGCGACTGCTTCGGTTGCCAGGCCCTCGGCGACACCTGCAGCTACGACCTGCCCGAGAGCTTCTGCGTCCCTGGCATCTCCTTCGAATGCGACAAGCGCTGCGACGTCGACGCCGACTGCTTCGAGGGGGCTCGCACGTGCCTGCCCACGGGCTTCTGCGACATCCGCGAGGCCACCGGTGAGCTGTGCTCACCCTGCGCCCTGATCGACGGCGTCGTCGACGGCTGCGACGAAGGCTTCACTTGCGTCGGACCGCCCGGCGCCACCCAGGGCTTCTGCGCAAACTCCTGCCCGCAAAGCTTTTGCGTGCAAGGCACCCGCTGCAACCGGCGCAACAACAACCTGATCGTCATCCAGCCCTGAGCGGCGCCTGCGTCGAGCCAGCCGCTCAGACCAACACGGCTTCGAGCTCGACGTCGGGCAAGCGGACCAGCAGCACGTCGACGGCCTCGGCAGCCGCCCGCTGCTCGTCGGTTGAAGCGCCCTCGAGATCGATGCGCACCATCAGGCGCGCCTCGTGGCGCGCGAGCACAGCCGCGACGGCGGCGCCCGGCACGAGCCACAGCAGCAGCTCCGAACCGGGTCGCGCCAGCAGCGCAAACGAGGCCTGCGGCGACGTCGGGTGCTGCGTGACGCTGCCGTCGGCATGGAGCACGTAGATGCGCCCCGACGGGCCGCGCACCGGCAGGCGGGCGTGCTCGGCGTGGCCGACGAGGTCGCCGTCGACGACGCGCTCGTGCTGCGCGGTGAAGCTGACGCGAATGAAGCTCACGACACATCCCGCTCGCCGCGCGTCGCGCGCCCCCGGATCTCGCGGCGTTCTTCAGCGCTCATCGCAGCGGCTCAGTAGGCGAGCAGGTCGCGGAC
>JBKJNL010000586.1:0-6653 GCA_046593615.1 Myxococcota bacterium
GCTCGGCGCCGACGCTCTTGCCGGAGCCGCCGCCGATGACCGGCGGGGTTGCCGTGCGGTCGGGGACCGGAAAGTCCTTGGCCTTTGTCGTCAGGTTGTCGCGCCAGATGGCGTAGAGCGTCGACGACAGCACCAGATTGTCGCCGAGGGCCTGCTCGACGCCGCCCTGCAGCGACAGCGCTTTCTGCGGCGGCAGCTTCGTGCCGAATTCCTTGGCGGCGGCCACTTCGTCGGCGTCGGGCGGGCGGCTCGAGGCGCCGCCGCCGGCGCGCAGCAGCGTTCCCCAGGGTCCGTCGGTGAGCTGCCAGGTGCCGGCCACGCGGGGCTCGAGGTTGGCGTAGCTCTGCGGTCCGTCGGGCCCGTCGAGCACCATGCCGTCGAGCCGCAGGCCGGGCACGAGGGTGACGCCGTCGACGGGCTCGAGGGTGCCTTCGAGGTAGGCCGCGGCGGTGGCCCGCGCCGTCGACATCTCGGCGCGGCGGGTGCGCACGCTGCGTTCGAGGTCGGGCGACGGCAGCTCGCGCAGTCCGGTGTTGGCGAGGAAGCCGCCAAAGACCCAGCCGTCGGCGCGGGCCGTGGTGTCGATGCCGATGACCACCTTGGTGGGGCGGCCGAGCAGCGACGTCGTGCGCCAGGTCCACTCGTCGCGCAGCTGCAGGTCGCCGCTCTGGCGATCCCGGAAGCGCAGCCCGCTCTGCTCGTCGAGAAAAGCGCGGTCGTAGCCGAGGGTCACCGTCAGCGCGTGGCTGACGCCCGAGCCGATGCTGTGGGCGTAGCGCAGGCTCAGGCGGTGGAAGTCGCTGTCGTTTTCGCGGCGGTAGACCTCGGGCGCCCCCGGCTCGCGCGACTGCCCGTCCGACAGATAGGTCTCTCTGTCGCCGGAGCCGAACGCAAAGACGACGAGCTCGTGGCCAGGTGCTGTGTCCCAGTCGAGCTTCAGCTGGTAGTCCCAGTAGGTCGGCACCAACAGCACGTCGTCACCGGTGCCGTTGGCGGCCACCTGGATGCCGCGGATGACGTCGAGGTAGCTGCGGCGGGCCGAGGCGCCGACGGCGATGTTGGGCGCGAGCGGCACGCCGACGTACGCGCCGGCGTCGATGACGTCGGCCTTGACGAAGCCGTGGACGTCGTCGGTGGGCAGCTTCTTGGTCTTCAGCTGGATGATGCCGCCGGTGCTGCGTCCGTAGCGGGCCGAGAACGCGCCGGGCACCAGCTCGACGGACTCGACAAAGGGAATGTTGATGACGCTGGTTGATCCTGTGTAGTGGTACAGGTCAGGAATCTCGTAATCATCGACATAGATGGCCGACTCTGACGGCGTGGCGCCGCGGACGAGCACCGATCCTTGCGACAAGAGAACACGGCCCATGCCCGGGAAATTCTCGATGGCTTTGGCGGGGTCTCCGTAGGTGCCGGGCAGCTCGTTCACCTCGTTGCCGTCGATGCGGTGGGCGCCGCGGGCCAGGCCTTCTTTGCTGCGCCGCTCGCGCACGCGCACTTCGCCGGTGGCGAGCGGGGTCAGGTAGAGGTCGATGCTGGTGCTTGAGCGATCGCCGCGCAGGCTGACGCCCTCGACGAGGCGCTGGTAGCCGGAGGTGTCGACCTCGACGACGAAGCGGCCGCCGAAGCCGCCGTCACGCCGATCGGGCAACACCATGACGAACGCGCCCTGGTCGTCGGTCTCGACGCCGTCGCCCTCGACGTCGGGGCTGCCGGCGGGGGCCACCAGGTTCACGTACGCCCCCGGGATCGGGCGCCGCGTGCCGGCCTCGCGCACCGTGCCTTCGAGGGTGCGGGCCGTCGCCGGCAGCGCGCCCAGCAGCGTGCCCAGGAACAAGCCCAGCAAGGAAACGACGACGACGAGGTTGCGCACGGCGCGGAGATTCCCCGCCCGGCGGTCTTTGACAACGGTTCAGGGTTTCAGGTGGCTGAGGCGCGTCAGCGACGCCGGCGACCGCCGCCGCCGAAGCCGCCGCCGAAGCCACCCTTGGGCCGCGACGTCGTCGTCGGCTTGTTCATGCGCGTGCTGCCCGCACCCGAGCCCGTCGGCTTCAAGGCGCTCGAGGGGCGCTTGGCGTAGCCCGACTGCGACAGCTTCGCCGACTGCGGCATCGACCCGTGGTTGCTCGTGAACGACTGCTGCGCCGCCATGCGGCTCGCGCCATAACCACCGGCACCCATCATCGAACCACCCATGTACGGCGGGGGAAAGTAATACATCGGGCGAAAGAGCATGCTGCCGATCGCCATGCCGGCCATCGCGCCCATGAACGGCGACCACGACGATGTTTCTTGCCGCACCACCACGGTCTCGTTGCGACCGCCGCTCTGCACGTCTTCGGTGACATTGTGGACATATTGGATGGCGAATTCGGTGGGCAACTTTGCAATCGGCCCTTCGGCGTCGACCTCGACGGTGGCGGTCTTGCCGGCGGCGATCTCTTCGTCGGTCAGCCGGGCCATGCGCAGCTGCGTGCTGACAAAGGCCCCGCGGTGCGACGGCGGGGCGTCGAGCAGGAACACGCGGTAGGCGCCGTCGGCGTCGTCGTAGGCCATGGACTGGATCGGGTAGCTGCCGGGCGGCAGCGGCGGGGACTCGACCACCGGCGCGGCCTTTTCGAGGGGCGCTGGCGCGGGCTCCGACTGCAGGCAGGCCACCGACGACAGCGCCACCATCAGCAGCGGCGCCACCAACAGTGGCGCCATCAACCGCGGCAGGGTGGGAGACGAAAACGACGGGGCGGGGCGGGTCATGGTGGGCTCCAACAATCAGCAGATGCGAACGGGGGCGGGCCGGCGGCCGCGGCGAGTTGGGGGTCAGGTCGGTGTCAGATCGGGTTCAGCTCGGGGAAGCACACGAGCATCTGCTCGTCGGTGAGCCGGTCTTCGGGATGCGCGGGCGCGCTGTGCACGTGGGCCGCGAGCAGCGCGTCGCGCTCGTGCAGGCGGGTGATGCCCTCGAGCATCGCGACGAGGTCGTTTCGGTCGTTGAGCTCGCGCTCGATGTCGTCGGATTCGCCGGGATAGGCGACCGTCAGCATGATCACGCAGCGGTGCTCGCGCGAGGTGTCGTCGCCGGCGCTCTTCTTCAGCGTGCCGTCTTCGCCGTGCTCGCCCGCGAGGTAGCGGCCGGCGAGGTCGGCGTAGACGTCGGCGACCTGGCCGGCGGCGCCGCCTTCGTCGTCGTAGACGTCGCCACCCGCGGCGGCGTGGCTCCAGCTGTCTTGGTGGTCGAGCAGCACGCGGGCCACGCCCGCGACCTCGCGCGACGCCGTGGCAAAGGTATCGGGGTCGTCGACGATGGCCGCGGCGGCGGCGAGGGCCCGCGACTGCACGGCGGCGGCGGCGCCGTGGTCGACGGCGACCAGCACCGTGGCCACGACGTGACGCTGTTTCTTGCTGCCGAAGCCAAAGACCATGCTTCAACCTACGGACCGTCTTCCTCGAGTCAAGGTCGCTCGCTCGACGAGGACGGACGCGGCAGCGTCATCACGCGCGCGCAGACGGGCCCCGGGTAGGGTTGTCCGCGGCGTGGTGCGGTCGGACGAGCGTGTTTCGTCGACGACGACGCAGCGCCGGCAGCGCTGCGGGCGCCCACCGAAAACACGCCGCGAACAGCCCCGCCCCTCTGGCCGTTCGCGCGCGACTCGCTACGTTGGACGCCATGTCCTTTGCTGCCATTTTTGCTCGTGCGACTTCTGCCGTTTCTGTGCTGCTGCTCGTCGGTGCCGCGGGTTGTCCGCCGCCCGCCGACGACGGTGACAACGACGGGCCCGATGCGGGCAACGGCGATGAGGGCGAGGGCGAAGGCGAAGGCGAACAAGAACGCAGCGACGCCGGACCGCAGCCCGAGCCCGACGTCAGCGGCCTCGACGCGCGCCCGACCAACAGCACCTGCGTCGCCGTCGACCGTCCCGTCGACAACAGCGAGATCGCCCTGACCCAGGTGTTCGAGAACCTCGATCTCAACAGCCCGCTGTTCCTGCTCGAGCGGCCCGGCGACGACACGCGCTTCTACGCCATCGAGCGCGGTGGCCGCGTGGTGCGCTGGGCAAAGAACGACGACACCGTCACCACGCCCGAGGTCTTCTGCGACCTCCGCGATCGCGTCGAGACCAGCGACTCGGGCAACAGCGAGCAAGGCCTGCTCGGCATCGCCTTCCACCCCGACGACCCCGCCGAGCTCTACCTCAGCTACACCGCCGTCAACGACAACAGCCCCTGCACGTTTCAGGACGCCAGCAACTGCGTGTTCGAGTCGCGGCTCAGCCGCTTCACCATCGACGCCGACGGCTGCGACACCGGCAGCGAGGTCGTCTTGCTCGACATCGATGACTTCGCCTCCAACCACAACGGCGGCCACATCCTGTTCGGGCCCGACGGAACGCTGTTCTTTGGCATGGGCGACGGCGGCTTCGCCGACGACCCCGCGCGCTCGGGGCAAGACCTCGAGCTGCTGCTCGGCAAGATGATCCGCATCGACGTCGACCGCGACGAAGACGGACTCGGCTACGCCATCCCCGCCGACAACCCCTTCAAAGACGTCGTCGGCGCCCGCCCCGAGATCTACGCCTATGGCCTGCGAAACCCGTGGCGCTTCTCGTTCGATCGCGCCAGCGGCGAGCTGTGGGTCGGCGACGTCGGACAGAACCGCATCGAAGAAATCGACATCGTCGAAGCCGGCGGCAACTACGGCTGGTCGGCGTTCGAGGGCACCGACTGCTTCCGCACCGACGACGAATGCAACGTCGGCGGCTTCGTGCCCCCCGTCGTCGAATACCTGCACAGCAACCAGCTGGCCCGCTTCTCGGTGACCGGCGGCTACGTCTACCGCGGCGCCGCCCTGCCCGACCTCGTCGGCACCTACCTGTTTGGCGACTTCGCCAGCAAAGAGGTCTTCCGCCTCACCGTCGATGCCCAGGGCGTCGCCGGCTTCGAGCCCATCGCCACCATGAGCGGCCAGGGCATCGCCTCGTTCTCCGAAGACAGCGCCGGCGAGCTCTATCTCGTCGACCTCGCCGGCCAGCTCTTCCGCGTCGACCCCGCCGGCCCGCCCGTGGTCGACACCTTTCCGAAGCAGTTGTCGCAGACGGGCTGCATGGATCCACAAGACACCACGAAGCTGGCCCCTGGTGTTATTCCTTATCAGTTGAACCACGCATTCTACAGCGATGGCGCCAGCAAGCAACGCGGCGTCGGGCTGCCCGAAGGTGGCCAGGCCACGATTGGCGCCGACGGCGACATCGACCTGCCTGACGGCACGGTGTTCGTGAAGTCGTTTGAGGTCGACGGCGCCCTGGTCGAGACCCGGCTCTTGATGCGCCACGACGACAGCAACTGGGCCGGCTACACCTATGAATGGAACGCTGGTGCAGCCGACGCCCAGCTGGTGGACGCCGGCGGCAAGAGCAAGGTGCTCGGCAACGGCCAGACGTGGACGTACCCGTCGCGGGCCGGCTGCCTCGTCTGCCACACCGCCGCTGCCGGCCGCGTGCTGGGTTGGGAAGTTGGTCAGCTGAACGGCGGATTCAACTACCCGCAGACCGGCCGATTGGCCAACCAATTGTTCACCCTCAAATCCATCGGTGTATTCACGAACCCGCCGGCCGACGTCGCCGACGAAGCCGTCTACCCGGCGATCGACCTGGCCTCGGTCTCCGTCGAAGCGCGGGCCCGCACCTACCTGCACGTGAACTGCGCCATGTGCCACCGGCCCGGCGGCGGCGGCCAGAGCGACGCCGACATGCGCCTGACCGCGAGCGGCGCCGACGCCAACCTGTGCGGCGAAGCCCCCGAGCAGGGCAGCCTCGGCGTCGACGGCGCGCAGGTCATCTTCCCCGGCGACCCGGCGAAGTCGCTGGTGTCGCTGCGCATGAAGCGCCTCGGCGCCGGACGCATGCCGCCCGTGGGCACAAACGTCGTCGACGTCCTCGGCACCGACGTCGTCGACCGCTACATCACCGGCCTGACGAGCTGCCCTGAGTGACGGGGTTTTTGCTCGAAGGACGCTCAGGAGTCTCTCCATGAGCGAGCTCGTGCTGTTCGACATCGACGGCACCCTGGTCGACGTGCGCGGCGCCGGCCGGCGGGCCTTTGTCGCCGCCCTCGAGCGCACCTGGGGCATCGTCGACGCCTTGCAGGACGTCAGCTTCGCCGGGGCCACCGATCTCGGCGTGCTGCGCCAGCTGCGGGCGCGCCTGGCCCTCGACGAGGTGCACAACGCCGCGTTTTTTCTGGCCATGGAGCAGACCCTGCTGGCCGAGCTCGAGCGCGAGAAGCCGCGCATCTACGACGGCGTCGAGCGCTGCCTGGCGCGCTTCGCAGAGAAGGGCGACGTCGTGCTCGGCTTCGTCACCGGCAACGCCATGCGCTGCGCCCACGTCAAGGTCGAAGCCGCGGGCATCGACAAGAGCCGCTTCGAAGTCGGCGGCTACGGCGACGAGCACCACGATCGGCCCACGCTGGCCCAGATGGCCAAAGCCCGCGCCGAGCAGATGGCTGGCCCTGGTCTCCCGCTCCCGGGCCGCTCGGGCCCGGGTGGGGGCGGACCCAGAACGTTTGATCGCGTGCTGCTCATCGGCGACACGCCCAGTGACATCGCCGCCGCCCACCACATCGGCGCGGTGGCCATCGGCGTCACCACCGGCCACTTC
>JBKJNL010000708.1:0-4777 GCA_046593615.1 Myxococcota bacterium
GACGTCTGGATGGTGCTGCCCTTCTCGCTGCTCGCGGCGGTGTTGTTCGCCGTCTTGTGCGTCGCCGTGCAGCACGCGGCCCACGACCTCGGTGGACCGCCGGCGGCCAGCAACGTCGTCGCCGCGTCGTTCTTCTGCGCGCTGCTCGGCTGGGTGGGCATCCCGCTGACGCTCTACCGCACGGCCCAGGGCGTCGCCCACGCCGTCGGTGACGACGTCATCCGCAGCCGCGGCCTCGTGCTGGCCTGGACGGTCGCGCTCTCCCCCATCCCCGCCAGCGTCGTCGGCGCCCTCGTCGGCTTCTACGCGTTGGCGCCCCTCGTGAGCGTCGTGCTGATGGCCGTGGCCACCCAGCTCATCGCCGCGCCGCTCATCGAAGAGCTGCGCGCGCGCGTCCCGCGGGGCGGCGTCGACGGCGGCAACACCTCGGCCGCGTTTCGGAGCGTGTGATGCGGCGAGCCCCCCTCGCCCTGGCCTGGTTCGTCGCCGCGGTCGCCGCCTGCGCCGACGCGCCACCGCCCGTTGCACCGGCGCCGCCACCGTCAACGACAACGACGACGACAATGTCCGCAACAACAACGACGATGTCCGCGACTGCTGCTGTGGTGACCACGCCTGCTGTGGTGACCCCATCTGAGCCCGAGGGGCTGACGCCGTCGACCAAAGGTGGCGGGGCCAGACGCGCCGACCTGACCGAGGTCAAGGACTGGACAAAAAAGACGCGCGATTGACCTGACCAACAAGACAAAAAAAAGACCGCGACATCGCGGTCTTTTTTATCTGCGCGTTGAAAAACTCTGCGGGCTGTCAGTCGCGGAAGATCGCCAGGTTCACGCTGTCACCCCGGCGCTGCAGCTCTTCGTAGAACCGTGGCGGCGTGCCGGTCGCCTGGAACCGCCCCTGCACGGCGCCGCCGTCGTCGAAGCCTTCGCGCTTGAACGTGAAGAGGTCTTGCGTGGTGACGAGGTCGACTTCGACGCCGGTGACTTCGCTTATCTGGGTGACGCGCGAGCTGCCGTCGGCGAAGCGCGTGACCGTGATGATGACGTCGAGGCTCGAGGCGATCTGCTCTCGGACAACGCGGCTCTGCACATCGAGGCCGGCCATGGAGATCAAGGTCTCGAGCCGGTCCAGGCAATCGCGCGTGGTCGCCGCATACGTCGTAAACAAAGTGCCGTCTTGTCGGCCTCCCATGGCCACGAACAAATCGTGCGCTTCGCCGCTCGTCACCTCGTGCACGAGCACGCGGTTGGGACGCATGCGCAGCGCGTTGCCGACGAGATCGCGCACCGACGCCGCCGACGGCCCGCCCTTGAGGGGCCGCGGCTCGAGGGTCACGACGTGGGGTTGCGGCAGCTTGAGGCGGGCCACCTGCTCGACGACCACGATGCGTTCGTCGTCGTCGATCGTCGAGGCCATCGCCGACATCAACGTGCCGATCTGCGCGCCGGGCCCGCCGCAGATGCACACGTTGCGACGGGCGCGCATGCAGAGCTCGAGGAAGTCAGACATGTTCTTCGAGAGCATGTTCTCGGCGACGAGCTCGTCGAGGGTCGCGTTGCGCGTGCTGCTGCGCGAGATGGTGACCAACGGCCCTTTGACGGCGGCGGCGTGGTGCACGGCGTTGACGCGGGTGCCGTCGGGCAACCGGGCTTCGGCGATGGGGTGCTCGGCGTCGAACTTCACGCCGGCGGCGTGCATGATGCGCCGCACGACGAGGGCGACAGCTTCGTCGGAGCTGAAGAACGCCGGAACCGGCGTCAGCGGGATGCCCACCGACGACGAATCCGGCGCGCGGCGCACGAGGATCTGGTGCGGTCCGTTGACGAAGACCTCGACGACCTGGCCGTCTTCGAGCAGCTCGCCGAGGGGACCAAGGGCGCACACCTCTTTGGCGATCTGCAGCGGCCAGCCGTCGGTGTTGGCGCCGCCGAACTTCTTGGCCAGCGCATTCAGGGTCTTTTCAGCGGCGGAGCGGGCCCGCTCGAGCGTGGTTTCGTCGTCGGGGGGCAGGCCTCCGTCGGCGGCCAGGGCCTTGGTCACCGACAGGAACACCGCGCCACGACCGTGGAGCGCGACCTGCGGGGGCAGCTCGATCTGCAGGTCGAGGCGGCGCGCGGGCGACGACCCCGGCTGCTTCTCGGGCGGCTTGTCGAGGCGGCGCGGCTGCGGCCGGGGCTCGGCGCGCGGAGGCTCAGCGCGCGGCGGCTCGGCGCGAGGGGGCTCGGCGCGGACCTCGGCCCTCGGTTCAGGTCGCGGTTCCGGACGGGGGTCGGAACGGGGCGGCTCGGGGCGGACCGGGTCGGGCGCGCGGGCCTCGACCCGCGCAACCGGCGATGGCTGCGGCGTCGCGGTGGCGCGCACCCCCAACCCGGGAGCCACCATCGGTTCGTCGGGGACCACGGCGTCTTCGGCGTTGGCGTCGGCGCCGCCAAAGAGGTCTTCGGGGTCTTCGCCGCCGGCGTCGAGGCGCGCGCTGGCGCCGGCCCCGGCCCCATTGCCGGCACCGCTTCCGGCACCGTTTCCAGCGCCATTTCCGGCACCATTTCCGGCACTGCCGGCGCCGTTCCCCCCGGCACCGTTTCCGTTGGCCGCGGCGCCGTTTTCGGGCTGGCCTTCGAGCGTGAGCGTGAAGTCGCCGATGTAGACCTTGTCGGCGTCCTTGAGGACCTGCGGCGACGAGATGCGCTTGCCGTTGACGTAGGTGCCGTTGGTCGACTTGAGGTCGACGATGATGAATTTTCCGTCACGCAACACGATGCGCGAGTGGCGCTTCGAGATGTTGCCCTTCGGCAAAACGATGTCGTTGCCCTGCACGCGGCCGATGGTGATCTCGGCTTGATCGAACGCCTCTGCGCGCGGCTTGCCGCCCTTCTCCGTGATGACGATCGTGTACGACAACGCGTTTCCTCAATTCGGCAGGGCCCGAGCGGCCCCGGAGCGGCTCACCTGGGGCCAAGATCGGACAGCCTCCCCGATCCAGAAGGCCCGCAGACGATCGCAAAGACCGTCACCCACGGCAACTTTCAGTCTCGAGCCGGACACCCGCACCGGTCATAGCCACAAGGGCAGACCACGGCTGCGCAGGACGAGGACGCAGTCTTTGTGCTGCCACCGGCACTGGGCTACAGACGAAGCGTGCCCGTGAAGTTGCAGGTCGTCATGAGCATCCCGGGGAAAGACCCGCGGGAGTTCGAATACGAATTCGAAGACGACCGCATCTCCGTCGGACGCGACCAGGAAAATGAAATCCAGGTGCCGCTGTCGACGGTGAGCCGCAAGCACTGCGTGTTCTTCCGCGACAGCGACGAGTGGTACCTCGAGGACCTCAAGTCCACGCACGGCACCAAGCACAACAGCAAGCCCGTCGGCGCCGGCGGCAAGAAGCTGCTGCGCGACGGCGACGTCATCGACCTGATCCATTTCAAGATCACGTTCCACAACGCGCAGGCGGCCTCGCCCGACTACTCGGCTGAGAAGACCGAGGCCCTGGCGCGCAAGATGGTCGAAGAGGTGCTGGCCTCGATCGGCAAAGACGCCGCCGACATGCCCTGGCTGCGGGTCATGAACGGTCCCGACGAAGGCAAGCGCTTCGACATCGGCGTCGACGTCAGCGAGGCCGTCATCGGCCGCGGCAACGACTGCGACTTCCAGATCAACGACGCCAACATCTCGCGGCGCCACGGCATCGTCCGGCGCGACTGGAACGAAATCACGATTGAAGACGCCGGCTCCAAGAACGGCGTCGTCATCAACGACCGCAAGATCGGCCGGCCCACCGCCCTGCGCGACGCCGACGAAATCCTGCTGGGTGCCGTCAGGCTGACGTTCATCGACCCGTCGGCCAAGTTCATCGGCAAGCTCGACGACATCCCGGCCTTTGCCGACTTCGCCGACGCCCAGACCGGGCTCGAAGACGAACAAGACGGCGACAACGACGGGGACAACGATGGCGATGGCGCCAGCGACGGCGACGAAGCCCCACAAGATGGCGACGGCGGGGCCGGCTTTCCCGGGGGCTCCGACATCGACACCAACACCTCCGAGGGCGTCGACGGCGGATCGCGCGTCGGCACCCGCGCTGGCACACGCACTGGCAACACCGGGTTCGACGAAGAAAACGGTCCCGAGCCCGACGCCTTTGACGACGACGACAACGTGTCGGCGTCAGGCGAGAAGAAGGGCCTCGGCGTCTTTGAGTTCGCCTTGATCGGCGGCGCGGTCGTGGCCGTCGTCGGCCTCGCGGTCGGCGTAGCGGTCCTCGTCATGGGTTCGTAAGAGAGGCGGAATGCAGGTGTCATTGCCCGAACGCCCCGGGACCGGGGCCGCCGTCGTCGACGAGGACGCCGAGCTCGTCGCGCGGGCCCAGGCCGGCGACTACGTCGCGTTCGAGGGCCTCGTGCGCAAGCACCAGCGCCGCGTCTTTGCCGTCGCTCTCGGCATCGTGAAAAATCCCGCCGAAGCCGAAGAGGTCGCGCAAGAGACCTTTCTCTCGGCCTTTGAGCACCTCGAGGGCTTCCGCGGCGACTCCCGCTTCTCGACGTGGATCTTTCGTGTGGCCAGCAACCACGCGCTGATGAAGCTGCGCAAGAAGAAGCCCGAGCCACGCGGCGACCTCGCCGACCTCGAGCCCTCGATGGCCCAGGCCTCGGCCCGCTCCGACGGCACGAGCCCGTTCGATTCGCTGTCGCTGTGGGCCCGCCGCCCCGACGAAGCCGCCCAGGCCACCGAGGTGCAGGAGGCGTTGGAGAGCGCCCTGAGCGCCCTGCCCGACGAC
>JBKJNL010000899.1:0-4510 GCA_046593615.1 Myxococcota bacterium
CAGCGCTCGCAGGCCGAGCTGCTGAAGCCCGGCGCTCGCCCGCTCTTGCATCTCTCGCGGTTCTCGCAGCTGTCGCCGCACCCGACGACGGGCGCCTTCTCGGGCGAGATCCGGCTCGGCTTCGTCATCAACGCCGACGGCAGCGCCGGCAAAGCAGTCCGCGGCGGCAGCATCACCGGCAACGTGTTCGACGCCTTTCGCCGCGCCTGGTTTTCGACGGAGCGCACGGTGCGCGGGCGCCTGCACGCGCCGCGGGCTCTGCGGCTCGATCAGATCTCACTGACGGGAGGGTGAGCATGCTGACGCTGGCGCTGCTGTTGTCGCTGAACGCCGCCGCCCCGCTCAACGGCGTGGCGCCGACGAAGGGCCAGGCCGCGCCGCAGCCGTCGATGTGCGACGTCACGCCCGAGCTGCGCGTCGGCTTGCTGCACAACGACGACGCGGCGATCGCGGCGGCGCGGCTCGGTGAGGTGTTGACGCGCTGGGGCTGCGTGAAGGTCTTTTCGCTGCCGGTGGCGATTCCCATGGTGTGCGACGGTGCTCTACCTCGGCGGCGTTGGCCGGCTGGCCGACCTGCTCGCCGGGCAGAGCATCGGCTTGCGCAAAGACGAGCTCGACGTCGTCGCCGTGAAGCTGCGGCGCATCGAGATGCGCCTCGTCACGCCCGAGCCTGATTCATCGTCGGTCGTCGTGCCTGCACGCGCGAGCATCACCGCGCCGATGCCGTAGCTCCCGCGGGCGAGGCGACGCTTTGACTCCCGGCCGGCCAACCTCCATCGTCGTCGTCATGAATCCCGGCTTCTTCCAGGACCTGCCGCCGCCGCCCGACCTCTACGCCGTCGACCGCGCCCTGCACGCCGAGCTGAAGCGCCGCCTCTCGCCGGCGAACGCGACGGTGATGGCGCCCCGCTACGAAGTCCTCGGCGCGGCCACGGCCGGCGAGCTGCTGGCCCTCGGCGACGAAGCCGAACGCGACCCGCCGCGCCACGTGCCCTACGACGCCTGGGGCCGCCGCGTCGACGACATCAAGACCTCGCCGGCCTGGCAGGCGCTCAAGGACTTCTCGGCCACGCACGCCATCGTCGCCACCGGCTACGACACGAGCCTCGGCGCCGAGCGCCGGGTGGCCCAGGCGGCGTTGCTGCACCTGTTTTCGGCGTCGTCGGCAACGGCGATGTGCCCGCTGGCCATGACCGACGCGGCGGCCCGGGTGCTCCTCGACGTCGCCCCGCCGGCGCTGCGCGATCGCCTCGTGCCCCGTTTGCTGTCGCGCGATCCAAAGACGTTCATCACCAGCGGCCAGTGGATGACCGAGCGCACCGGCGGCTCCGACGTCTCGCAGACGTCGACGGTGGCCCGCCTCGTCGAGCCCGGCGCGTCCGGCGTCGCGGGTGAAGGCGACGTCTACGGCTTGCGCGGCGTGAAGTGGTTCACGTCGGCGACGACGTCGGAGATGGCGCTGGCTCTGGGCCGCATCGATGGCTCACCTGCCGGCGACGGCAGCGACATGACCGCCGGCTCACGCGGCCTGTCGCTCTTCTGCGTCGACGTCGTCAAAGACCCCGGCGCCGGCTACCGCGGCATCCAGGTCAATCGCCTCAAGGACAAGCTCGGCACCAAGGCCCTGCCCACGGCCGAGCTCACCCTCGACGGCGTCCACGCCCGCCTGCTCGGCGAGCCGGGCCACGGCGTGCGCAACGTCTCGGGCATGTTGAACATCACGCGCTTCTACAACGCCGCCGCGGCGGCCTCGGGCATGGCCCAGGCAGTAGTCCGTGCGCGCGCCTATTCGTGGAAGCGCACCGCGTTTGGCGCGCCGCTCGCCGGCCACGCCCTGCACGCCAGCACCCTCGACGACGTCGAAGCCGACGCCGCCGGAGCGCTCGCGCTGGTCATGGAGGTCGCCACGCTCATCGGCAAGACCGAGGCGCAGACCGCCAGCGACGACGAAAAACGCCGCCTGCGTGTCCTCATTCCGCTGGCCAAGCTCACCACCGGCAAGCAGGTGGTCGCCTGCGTCTCCGAGGTCCTCGAGTGCTTCGGCGGCGCCGGCTACGTCGAAGACACCGGCCTGCCGCGCATGCTGCGCGACGCCCAGGTCCTGCCCATCTGGGAGGGCACGACCAACGTGCTCTCCCTCGACGTCTTGCGCGCCGAAGCCAAAGATCGCGCCTGCTCCGCCGTCGTCGAAGACCTGGTCGCCCGCGTCGCTGCCCTGCCCGGGCAGCTGCCAAAAAAAGCGCTGGACCTCCTGCGGGACACAGTTGCGCAACTGGCCGCCCGCACCGCCGAGCTCGCCGCCATCGGCCCCCGCGCCGTCGAAGAGAACGCCCGCCGCCTGGCCCTGACCACCGGCTACTGCGTCGAGGCCATGCTGCTCGGCGAGACCGCAGCCATCGTCGGCAAAGACGACTGCGTGAAGCGCTTCGCCGACTTCGTCCGTGTCCGCTTCGCGGGGGTGCTCGGATGAGAGAGGCGATCCAGCTGCTGCCCGAAGGCGCCATCGTCGTCGTCGACAACGTCGTGTTGAGCGCCTGGCACACCGCCTACACGCTCACGGCCATGCAGGCCCTCGCCGCCAGCGTCGAGCGCGCCGCCAAGCAACAGCCAAAGGCGCTCTGCACGCTCGGCGTCTATCGCTTCAAGCGCCTGCGCACCGCCGATCTGCCCAATGCCGAGACCCGGGCCTTGCTGGCCAGTCTCGGCACGGCCCACGAATACGGCGCGCTCATCACGGTCCTCGACGCCCCGGGCATCTTCAACACCACGGTGCGGATGTTCATCGCCGGCTTGATGGCGGTCATGAAGCAGCGCACCCCGATGGCCACGGCCGAGTCCCTCGAAGAAGGCCTGGCGCTGCTGCGAGCCGCCGGCTGCGACATCGCGGTGGTCGAGCCGAAGCTGCGCGAGCTGGTGGCGACGGTGTTCCCCCCGCCGGTTCAATGACGACGTCGACAATGCCGGCGATGTTGACGGCGTGATCGCTGGCGGGGTGTGCGCCAGGGACGCCGTCAGAGCTGATCGATGCGCTTGTTCTCGAGGGCTTCACCGATGCGGCGGGTCATGCGGCGCTGCGCAAACGGCGTGGTGACGGCATCGAGGGCTTCGGTGGCGGCCTGGATGGCGTGCCGATCGTCGCCTTTGATCTGCTCCTCGAGGGCGAGCATCGCGGCATCGATGGCGGCGCGCTCGCGGGCCTCGAGCACCGCGCCGTCTTCGCCGCTCTCTTCATCCAATGCCTTGCGCGTCGCCGACAACACGCGGCGGGCTTCGACGCGCTTCTCGATCACCAGGCGCTCGGTGATGTCGGCTTCGGCGTTGTCGATGCTGGCCATCAGCATGTCTTCGACCTCGGCGTCGGTGAGGCCGTAGCTCGGCTTGACCTCGATGGTCTGGCCCAGCCCCGTGGCCTGCTCCAGTGCCGTCACCGTCAACAGCCCGTCGGCGTCGAGCTGGAAGGTCACCAGCACCCGCGCCAGGCCGGCGCCGAGGTCGGGGATGCCGCGCAGGCGAAAGCGCGCCAGCGACTTGTTGTGCTCGACCTTTTCGCGCTCGCCCTGCACGACGTGGATGTCCATCGCGTTCTGGTGGTCGGCGTAGGTCGTGAACGTGTGCGTCGCCGAGCAGGGGATGGTCGAGTTGCGCGGGATGAGCTTGTCGACGACGCCGCCCATGGTCTCGACGCCGAGCGACAGCGGCGCGACGTCGCGCAACAGCATGTCGCGCTCGTCGCTGCCCGAGAGCAGACCGGCCTGCAGGGCGGCGCCGGCGGCCACGACCTCGTCGGGGTGGGCGTCGAGCAGCGGTTCGCGGCCAAAGAATTCGCGCGCGAAGTTGCGCACCAGCGGCACGCGTGTCGAGCCACCAACGAGGATGACGCCGTCGAGCTGGGCCGGGGTGACGCCGGCGTCGACGAGGGCGCGCTCGCAGGGGCCGGCGCAGCGGTTGACCACCGGCAAGATGATTTTCTCGAAGTCGGCCCGCGTCAGCGAGAACGCGATGGGGCGGCGCTCCTGCCCCCCTGCGACCGCAACATCGAGGATGCCGTCGACGTCGACGGCGTCACGATCGGTCAAGGCCTCTTTGGCCGCGCGCGCCACCTGCAGCGCCTGCTGCGTCTGCTGCGGCGTCGCCGTCTGCTCGATGCCGGCCGCGGCCAGGATGCGCCGGGCGATGGGCCAGTCGAAGTCGTCGCCGCCCAGCGCCGTGTCTCCCGACGTGGCCAACACGCGAAACAAGCCGCGATCAAAGGTCAGCACCGAGACGTCGAAGGTGCCGCCGCCGAGGTCGAACACCACATAGGTGCCCTGCCCGCGTCCCTGGGCCTCTTTGTCGAGGCCGTAGGCCAGCGCCGCCGCCGTGGGCTCGGCGAGCAGGCGCAGCACCTTCCAGCCGGCGAGGCGGCCGGCGTCGCGGGTGGCCTGCCGCTGGGCGTCGTCGAACCAGGCCGGCACGGTGATGACGGCGTCGTCGACGGCGCCGCCGAGGGACTGCTCGGCTCGATCCTTCA
>JBKJNL010000946.1:0-2891 GCA_046593615.1 Myxococcota bacterium
GGTGGTGCTGGCCACGTTCGACAAGGTCACTTCCGTGGTGCCGACATCGTTGTCACCCGACGGCGCCACGCTGATCGCGACCGTCGGCTCCGATGTCGGCTCCGACGTCGGCTCCGATGTCGGGCCGCCCGGTTCCGAGCGGCCCTCGCGCTCCCCCGCGGTCGACACCCCGACCCTCGACGCCTGACGCGAACCACTCTTCGCGATCCGTGGCGATCGCCGGTTCCCGGTCGTGTGGGCGTGCCGGCGCGCGCGAAAAGTGTGGCGCCGAGGACCATCGAGCCGCACACCGCGACAAACCAGCCACACACGGACGTACGTAACCCACGGTTTTCCGTGGTGACAATGCGGACTGAGCGGTTCGCTGCCGTTGTCGAGGTGCGAGGGCCTTCGCCACCGACCAGAACGCCACGCCTCCGGCTCCTGCGATCGCGCCGCGTCATTTTAAACGAGGCGGTGGCACGAGCCCTGATATGAAGCGCCGCGAGACCCAATCGAGGGTCCCTACACGGAGATGACCATGAAGAACCTCATCAGCGCTTTTGCTTTGATCCTCGCGCCCCTCGCCTTGACCGCCACCCTCGTCGGCTGCCCCGATCCCGATCCCCCGAATGAAGTCTGCAACATCGACGAAGGCACGGCCGCCTGCACGTCGGTCTGTGAACGCTTCGGCGAGTGCTCGCCCGACGACAACTTCGACGTCGAAGGCTGCAAGACCGACTGCGAGGAAGAGGCCCAGACCGACAACTCCTTCGCCTCCGACGCCTGCGAGTGCAAGATCTGCGTCGACAAGGACTTCGGCGCCAACGGCGACCCCGACACGTGCCCGAGCGACTTCACGCTCTGCACGAGCGAGTGCACGGTCATCAAGGCCCGCACCTGAGAGCCCGAGCTGACGCCTGACGGCGTCAACTCTGGTTCGACACGACGCACCCTGCGTGAGTAGGGTGCGTCGTCGTCGTTTTGGAGGCCAAAACCAGCGGCCCAGAGTGGAGTCAGATGTCGCGCACCATCGTTGTCATCGGCGGCGCCGGCGGAGGTCCCGTGGCCGCGGCCCGGGCCCGAGAGCTCGACGAGCACGCCCGCATCGTCCTGGTCGAGAAGCGGTCGCATGTCTCGTGGGTGCAAGCCGGCCTGCGCCACCACCTCGAAGGCACCATCACGCGGCTCGCCGAGCTCGACGAAGACCGCCGCCAATTCTTTGCCGACCGCCACCGCATCGAGCTGCGCCTCGGCACCGAGGCCGTGCGCCTCGACCCCGACAGCCACCGCCTGCTGCTCCGCTCGTCGGCGGGTCAAGACACCCTGCGCTACGACGCCGCGATTTTCTCCGGCGGCGCAGAAATCCGCGACGCCGGCGGCGGCCTCTCCGTCGGACAACCCGGCGTCACCGGCTTCCGCACCCTCGACGACCTCGAAGCCTTGCAGGCCTTGCTCAAAGCCGGTCCGCACGGGGCAGGGGCCAGGCGCGCCGTCGTCATCGGCGGCGGCCCCTTCGGCATCGACGCCTGCGTCGGCCTCAGCAAGGCCCTGCACGCGACGCCGGGGCTTGAGGTGCACCTCGTCGAGCGCCACGGGCGCATCTTGCCGACGCTGTCGTTGCTCGGCGCGCGCGCCGCCCAGCGGGCCCTCGCCAAGCTCGGGGTGGTCGTGCACCTCGGCCAGTCCGTCGCCACCGTCGACAAGAGCGGCACCCGCTCGCGCTTGACCCTCGACAGCGGCGTGGTCCTCGACGCCGACGTCGTCGTGCTCACCACCGGCTTGCGCCCGCGCACCGACCTGCTCGCCGAAGCCGGCGCCGCCTTGAACGCCGACGGCAGCGTGCGCGTGAACTCCAAGATGGAGACCTCGCTGCCTTCGGTCTACGCCTGCGGCAGCGCCGTCTCGGTCACCCACGCCGTCACCCGCGCGCCTTTGTGGTTGCCGCAGCAGGCCATCGCCACGCGCACCGCGCAGATCGCCGGCCACAACGCCGTCGTCGCCAACAGCAAAGAGACGCTGTCGCCGCTGGCCGGCACCGCCCTCTACGTCGTCGGCGACACCCGCTTCGCGCGCACCGGCTTGAGCGAGAGCGAGGCCCGCTCGTTCCTCGGCGACGACCGCGTCTTTGTCGTCACCATCCACGGCTACGCTGCTGAGCCCTGGGTCGGCGGCGACGCGATCTGCGTCCGGCTGGTGGTCGATCGCAAGAAGTCGGTCGTCGTCGGCGGCGAGGTCTGGGGCAAAGAGGGCGTGCCGCGGCGCATCGATCTGTTGGCCGCCGCCGTCGCCGACGGCTGGTCACCCGAGCGCGTCGCCGACCTCGACCTCGCCTATGCGCCGACGCTGGGCCCGGCCTACGACCCGCTGCACATCGCCGGACAAATCGCGGCCCAGACCATCACCGGCGAAGCGAACCCCATCGGCGCCGAAGCCCTGGCCCTGCGGGTCATCAAGGGCGACGTCGTCCTCGTCGACGTCAGCCGCCCCGGCGTGAGCGGATCCAGAGAGCCGTCCCCGTGGCCGGCGTCGGCGCTGCGCATCCCGCTCGAGGCCCTGCGCGAGCGGCTCGTCGAGGTCCCGCTCGACAAGCCGGTGATCACGGTGAGCCAGACGGGCCAGCGGGCCTATCAGGCCTATCGGATCCTCAAGCAGCGGGGCCTCTCGCAGGTCCAGCACCTCGACGGTGGCGCGCTGTCGTACGCGTTCACGCTCGACTGATCGGCCGGGTCGCTGAGGGGCCGCCGAGGGGCCGCCGACTGGCGCGCCGCCTCGTCGTCGGGCAGATTGCCGGCCACATGAAAATCAACACCAGGCCGATTCTTTTGGGCGCGTTGCTGGCGTCGACGTGGCTGCTGTCGTCGTCGGCGATGGCCCGGCCGGCGTACCTGACGGCGATCCCCAACTCCAAC
>JBKJNL010000935.1:0-5376 GCA_046593615.1 Myxococcota bacterium
AGATCGAGACCACCGATCGCATCATCCAGTTCTTCCTGGATCGCATGATACCGGGCCTGTTTGTGCACTTTGAAATGGTGCCGGACCGCCTGCCCGACAGCCTGCGGGCGCTGCTGCAGAAGTTTCCCGCGGGCAGCGTGCAGCTCGAGGTCGGCATCCAGACGTTTGATGCCGAGACCGGCGTGCGCATCCGTCGAAAACAAGATGTCGTGAAGCTCGAAGACAACATCCGCTATCTGCGTCGTGAAACCGGCGTGCACATTCACGCCGACCTGATTGTCGGTCTGCCAGGTGAAGACCTGGCCTCATTCGGCCGCGGCTTCGATCGACTGCTGGCGATGGACCCCAACGAGATCCAGATCGGCATCCTCAAGCGCTTGCGCGGCGCGCCCATCGCCCGTCACACCGACACGTCGGCGATGGTCTACAGCGAGGCCCCGCCCTACGAGGTGCTGCAAAGCGCGGCGCTCTCGTTTGTCGACGTGCAGCGCATGAAGCGCTTCGCCCGCTTCTTCGACCTCGTGAAGAACCACGGACGGTTTCCGGCGACGTCGGCGTTATTGCTGTCGGGGCCGAGCGCGTTTGCGGCGTTCCTGGCGTTCTCGGACTGGCTCTACGGCGAGACCGCGACCCGCCACGGCATCGCCCTGCCGCGCCTGGCTGAGCTGGTCGGCCGGCACCTCATCGAGGTCCGCGGCTTCGAGCACGACGTCGTCCACGGCGCGATCCTGCAGGACCTCGGCCGCGACAAGCTGCCGACGGCGCTGACCAAAGGCATCCCGGTCCGGCAGCAGCGGCACCTGCAGGCCTGAGATCGTCGACGGAACGGGGCGATCGGTCGCCAACGTCCGGCGTCACACACGAGCGGGTTGACGGTCGCGGCCGGCTCCCGTGCACTGCACCGATGCGCCTGGTCTTCGCCTCGATCTTCGTGTTCGCCGTCGTCGTCGCCGCTGCCTGCGAAGACGAGCCCCTGGTGGCTTTGCCGGGCCGCGTGCTCGGCGTCATCTGCGACCCGCAGACGGGCTTCCCCGCCTCCGAGGTGCCCATCCGCATCGACATCGACGGCGCTGTCACCGCCGGCGCCACCGACCGCGAAGGCAACGTCGCCATCGGTGGACTCGACGAAGGCACCGGCACGTTGACGGCGACCTTTCCCGGCGGCGAGCGCAGCTTCTCGGTCGACGCCCGCCGCGGCTCGACGTTGTTGTTCGAAGACCCGGCCTGTCGGGCCATCCCGCCGTTGCCGGGCAACGGCGACGTCGTCGGCGTCGTCTGCAACCGCCACACCGGTGAGGTCGTGCAAAACGCAACCGTGACGTTGCTCTTGAGCGACGGCTCGACAGTCGAGACCACGACCAACGCCGACGGCAGCTTCGGCCTCTTCGAGGTCCCGGCCGGCAGCTACGTGGTCATCGTCGCCAGCGCCACCTACCGCCGCAGCTACGCCGTCGACGTCGACGACGGTGGCGTGACCGAGATCCCCGGCGACAACTGCCTGGTGCCGTCGCTCAGCCTGGGCCTGCTCTCGGGCCACCTCTGCGACCCCGGCAGCGATGGCGACCCCCTGCGCGGCGCCGACGTCGTCGTCACGGCCGCCGACGGCGCCGTCCACGAAGAGCTCACCGACGACGCCGGTGCGTTTCTGGTCGGACCGATGGCGCCGGGCCGGGCCCTCATCCACGTGACGCGGGCGCCCGACGTCGCCATCGACCTCGTCGCCGTCGTCGTCGCCGGCGGCGAAGCCGAGGTCACAAACGGCGGCGCCTGCGTCGTCGAGCAATGCAGCGACACCACCGTCGCTGTCGAGCCGCCCGATCTCCCCGAGCTGCTGCTTGTCGTCGACCGCAGCGGCTCGATGAACGAGGCCGCGCCGGGCTACGGCACCACCCGCTGGTTGGGCGTCAAGGACGCCTTGATCCGCGTGACGCGCACCATCGAAGAACGCGTCGCCTTTGGCCTGATGCTGTTCCCGGCGCTGGGCACGGTCGACGGCTGCAGCGCCGCCGTCGTCGACGTCGAGCCTGCGTTCGCGGCGGCGGCGGCCATCGGCGAGCGCCTCGACGACTTCGACACCGAGCCCCTCGGGGCCACGCCGACGGCGGCGTCGCTGTTGGCGGCGCGCAACTACCTGCGCGCCACGCCGTCGACGCGCCCGCGGGCCGTGCTGCTCGCCACCGACGGCGGACCCAACTGCAACGCCGCGCTCGACCCGTTCAGCTGCCGCTGCTCGGCGGGCGGCGACACCGCCTGCGCCGACGCCGCGTTCTCCGACCCCGACCTGGCCGCGCAGCTGTGCCTCGACGACGACAACGCCGTCGGCGCCGTGCAAGACCTGCGCGACGACGGCGTCGACACCTACGTCGTCGGCGTCCCCGGCGTGGAAAATTTCTCCGATGTGCTGAACGCCATGGCCGAGGCCGGCGGCACGCGCTTGCCGGGCGCCACCGGCTTCTACCTGGCCCGCGACAGCGCGACCCTCGAAGGCGCCATCGCCGACATCGGCCGCCGCCTCTCGAGCTGCGACATCGACGTCGAGGGCGTCGACCTCGTTCGGGCGGCGCGCCTGGCTGTGGCCATCGACGACGTCGATGTCCCCAGAGACCCCGACGGCGTCGACGGCTTCGACATCGTCGACGCCGACACGCTCACGCTGTTCGGCCCGGCGTGCGACGCGCTCGGCGGCGGAGGCGCGCTGACGCTCACCACCTGCGACCTGCTCGCCGATGCGGTCGGCGGTGGCCCGTGAACGGGCGCGTGAACCAGACCGTGCAGCACACCATGAAGCCGTCGCTCGTCGTCCTCGTCGCATTCGCCGTCATCGCGGCCGCCGTAGTCACTCCCGTCACCGCCGGCTGCGAGCCGGCGCCGCTCGTGACCTTTACGGTCGAGGCCGAGAGCTCCGCCGGCGGAACCGTCGGCGTGTTGTTCGTCGACAGCGACGACGACGAGAGCGTCGACCTCGACTGCGGCGCCGACGACCCCTGCGAGTTCGACGTGCGCGACGGCGACCTCGTCTCGTTCGTCGCGCGCCCCGCGGCCCAGCATGTCTTCATCGGCTGGAGCGGCGACTGCGGCGGCACCGACGCCATCTTCGACCTCGTCGTGGCCCGCGACGTCGACTGCACCGGCCGCTTCGCCCCCGACCCCGTCGTCGTCGCCCAGGGTCCGCAGCTCTCGGTCGAGGTCCTGGGCCCCGGCGCGCTCGTCTCCGATCCCGTGGGCATCGACTGTCACGGCGTCCGCGCCGACCGCGTCGACTGCGAAGAGCACTTCATTGCCGGCACGTTCGTCGAGGTCCGCGCAATCGCCGACCCCGGCGCCACGTTCGTTGGCTTCAGCGGCGACTGCGAGAGCTTCGGCGACGCCGCCTCGGTGATCCTCGACCGCGACCTGAGCTGTGCGGCGACGTTTCTCGAAAGCGACGTGTCCTTCCCGGTCCGTGTCGAGGTCGAGGGTGGCGGGGGCACAGTGCGCTCGTCGCCCGGCGGCCTGGCCTGTGGCGACGCGGGCGGGGCCTGCTCGGCGACGTTCGCGGCCGGGACGATCCTGACGCTCACGGCCGAGGCCTCGCCCGGATCGATCTTCGATCATTGGGGACACGCCTGCGAAGGCGTCGTCGGCGGCACTGTCGAATTCGAGGTCGCTTTTGGCCTGGCCTGTTCGGCGGTGTTCACGCGGGGGTTCACGATCGACATCGAGGGGCAGGGCGACGTCGAGAGCGACGACACGTTCTGCAGCTCCTTCAGCGCGCCCTGCATCGAGGCCGGCGTGCCGGCAGCGTTGCGGGCCGAGCCCGATGTCGGTTGGCGCCTGGCCCGCTGGGCAGGCGACTGCTCGGGCAGCGACCTGAGCATCACCTTGAGCGGCACCGAGCAGACGTGCACCGCCGTCTTTGAAGAGCTGCCGCGCGGCTTGACCATCGTCGTCGACGGCGGCGGCAGCGTCACCGCCGGCGGCGCCGACCCCATCGACTGCCCCGACGACTGCTTCAGCGGGCTCGTCGTCGACGGGCCTGGCGTCGAACCGGGCCCCGGCGAATGGGTTTGCCCGCTCAGCTACTTCGGCGGCGGCGACGGCTGCGACTGCGGCTGCGGCGTGCCCGATCCCGACTGCGCGACCGGCTCGGTCAGCGTGTGCGGCTTTTGCGACAGCGGCTGTGGCACCGACTGCGCTGACATCGCCCCCGACGAAAACCACCTGTGCCTGAGCGGCAACACGCCCACCGTCGACGTCACCCTCACCGCCGTCCCTGGGCCCGACGAGCAGTTCATCGGTTGGAGCGGCAGCTGCTTTGGCAACACCCCCGTCCTCGCCGTGCGCTTCACCGACGTCGCGTCCTGCACGGCGACGTTCGCGCGCCGCTACGTCGTCGAGGTCGACGGGCCCGGCGCCGTCGAGACCGACAACGTGCTGTGCCGGACGCGCTGCGACGATCTCGCGCCCCACGGCACGTTGACCGCGGTGCCTGACGACACGGCCCGCCTGGTCGCATGGGAAGGTGACTGCGCCCGCGCCGACACGCCCGAGGCCATCACCGTCGGTGACGACGTGCTGTTGTGCCGCGCGGTGTTCGCCACGATCCCGCCGGTGCTCGACGTCGTTGTTGACGGCCCGGGTCGGGTGACGGGCGCGGGCATCGACTGCCCGTCGCGCTGCTCGCTCGTTGGCCCGACCACGGGCCCGCTCGCGCGCACCATCACCGCCACCGCCGACGACGGCGCGGCCTTTGTGCGCTGGTCGGGCGCCTGCGCCGGGAGCTCTCCGTCGGTCTCGGTCACCACGCCGGTGGCCGTCACCAACACCTGCACCGCGCTGTTCGTCGACGGCTGGGACCTCGAGGTCGTCGTCGCCCACAGCGACGTCGACGTGGGCCGGGCCTGGTCCCTGGCCCCCGACGGGCGCCGGCTCTCGTTTGCCGCCAACGACAACAGCGGCGGCGTCGGCCGCGTCGACGTCGTCACCGGTCAGGCTCTGCCGCGCATTTCGCTGTTCGACCTCGACGTCTTTGGCGACGTGGCCTTTGTCGCCGAGCTGCGCGACGGCGCGGTGCTCGTGTCCACCGCCGAAGACGCCGGCCGCGCCGTCTTCGTCTTCGACAACGACGGAGCGCTGGTCAGCGAGCTCAACGCGCCCCACGCCGCCGCGGTCACCGCCGCCGCCGCCGGCCTCGCCGCCGACCTCGACGTCGTCGCCAGCGGCGACGCCAACGGCCGCATCAAGATCTGGTCGCGCGCCACCGGCCTCGTGCAGCGCACCCTGGCCGCCCACATCGGCGCCGTCCTCGCCGTGGCCATCGACGACGGCCTGGTGCTCTCGGTGGGCGCCGACGGGCGCGTCAGCTCACGCCGCACCACCAGCGCCACCGTCGTCGAC
>JBKJNL010000065.1:0-3157 GCA_046593615.1 Myxococcota bacterium
CCACCGGCGCCACCATCGGCAGCAGCGGCTGCTTCGACCCGACCCTCGTCGGCGACGCCGGCGGCGGCGGCGCGCCCACCGCCGTGCTGACCCTGTCGGCCAGCGCCGGGCAGGCGCCCCTCGCCGTCATCGTCGACGCCAGCGCCTCGACGCCGTTCACCGACGGTGCCCCCCTCACCTTTGACTTCGACCTCGACGGCGACGGCACGTTCGAGATCGAGCGCTCCGACGACGCCACCGTCGAGCACAGCTACGACGCCGGCTCGTTCACAGCCGTGGTCCGCGTGCGCGGCGACGATGGCCGCTTCGACCTCGACGAGGCCGCGCTCGAAGTCTCGCCCGAAAACGGACCCCGCACCGCCGACGTCGACGTCGACTCCGACAACGACGGCCGCGTCACCGGCGCCGACGACGCCGTCGAAGACGACAGCGCGGCCGGCTTCTTTGGCAACGTCGACGACGACGACGGCGACGGCGCCCGCGATCGCGACGACCAGCTGCTCGACGACGGCGACGACGACACCACCGCCGTGATCGTGCGCCACGTGACCGGGCTGTCGGGCGAGAAAGTCTTTGTGCAGGTGTCGCCGACGTTGGCGGCCCAGCGCATCCGCTTGTGGAACGGCAAGGCGATCTTGATCGACGGCGCCACCCCGCGCGCCGAAGTGCCCGGCGCCGACAGCGGCGACGTCGAGCTGCGCCTCGAGGCCATCACCGGCCGCACCTCGGATTGGGACGGCCGCGTCACCATCACCGTCACCGTCGAAGCGCCGTCTGGCCCAGAGGGCGTGTTGTCGACCGACGAGGTCGTGCTGCGGGCCGCACCCGTGATGTTCCCCGACAACCTGCAGGCCCCCCGGCGCCTGTTCGTGATGGACCTGCCCGACGGCGACGACAACAACGTCGCCATGATGGACGCCATCCGCGCCGCGCTGCCGTCGTCGGGCGACGGCAACGTCGAGCTCTACACGCTGAACCCCGACAACTATTATTACGACCGCTGGGTGCAAGACAGCTGGGAGGTCGGCACCCAGACCCTGCCCGCCCTCGACGGTGAAGGCGCCCCGCGCGAGATGATCACCGCCATGCAGACCGAGCGCCGCTCCTACGGCGGCGAAGGCCTCGACGCCTTTGTGCCCGGCGAATGGGTCAGCGCCGGCCGCGGCTTCTACTACCCCTCCGGCGACGAGACCTCGCACAACTACGGCGGCAACCTCGAGACGTCGCCGCCGACCGCGCAGGATCCGTTTGGCCGCATGCTGTTCGGCGGCGGCAGCCAGACCCTCAACGGCGCGTTCAACCCCGACACCATGAACGACGACCAGGTCGGCTTCCTCGACGCGCAAGAGGTCCAGGGACCGGCCGTCGAGCTGTCGTCGGAGTGGCTGGCCGTCGGCCACATCGACGAGATCTTCCAGTTCGTGCCCGACCTCAGCCCCGACTCGAGCGGCGGGCACAACTTCAAGGTCGTCATCGCCTCGCCGCGCATGGCCCGCGATGTCCTGCTGGCGCTGCAGGCCGATGGCCACGGCAGCGAGCTGATGTTCGCCAACCGCCGCCAACCCCGCAGCGTCGACGAAGTGCTCGGCGCCGAAGAATTCAACGCCCTCAACGAGCTGGCCCAGGCCCGCATCGACGCCGTGCAGAACGTGATGAAGGCCGCGCTCGGCCTCACCGACGACGACTTCCGCCCGGTGCCGGTGCTGTTCGAGGTCGCCGACGGCTCGGGCCTGGTGGCGGCCTTCAACCCCGGCATCCAGAACCTCGTCACCGTCGGCAACCGCGTGTTCGCCCCCGACCCCGAGGGACCGGTGGTCGACGGCCAGGACGCCTGGCAGGCAGCGACGCTGGCCTCCCTCGCCGACACCGACCTCGACGTCGTCTTTGTCGACGTCTTTGAGAGCTACCACGAGCTGCTCGGCGAGGCGCACTGCGGCACCAACCTCGAGCGCGCGCCCTACAGCACCCCCTGGTGGACGGTGAAGGAATGATCATGAACAAGCCCACGCGCTCGCTGACCTCGCTGCTGGCGGCCGCCGTCATGACCCTGTCGCTCGTCGGCACCAGCGCTGCGTCTGCCGCACCCGCACAGCCCGCACGACCGGCACAGCCCGCACAGCCCGCACGACTCAAGGGCGTCGACCCGGCGTTCTATCTGCAGAAGCGCAACCACCAGCCCGACGTGATGCAAGAGCTGACAGCCCTGAACGCCGACGTCGCCGTCTCGGTGCTGGCGAATCCCGAGCGCTTCGTCGTCGAGGCCGGGCAGAGCAAGGCCGCCCGCGACGTCGAGCTGCGCGCCTTGCGCCAAGGGGCCCTGGCATCCTTGGCCGAGCGCGGTGACCCGCGGGCCGCCGCCGTGCTGCAGACGTTCGTCGACGACGCCGACGTGCTGGTCGCCGCCGTGGCCCTCGAGCGCCTCGGACAGACCCAGCAGCCCGCCGTCGTCGCCGTGCTCGCCGCCGTGCTCGCCGATGACGGCACCACGCTGCCACGGCGCGCGGCCGCCGCCGCCGGCCTCGGCCGCCACCGCAGCGCCGCCGCCCTCGACGTGCTCGTGCCGGCCCTCGACGACAAAGACGACCAGGTGCGCATCTCGGCGATGCGGGCCCTGGGCTCGCTGTCGTCGCGCTGGGCCTGGCAGGCCCGGGCCTCACGCGCCGGCCCCGCCGGACCGCAACTGTTGAAGACCGACGAGGCCCTGCGCGCCCGCTCCCTCGCCGCCGTCTCGGCCGTCGACGGCAGCCCCGCCGTGGTCGCCGCGCGCGACGAGGTCCTCGGGCTCTTGCGCTGATGCGCCGCTACGCGCGCGCCTTCAGCAGCAGCGTCTTCAGCAGCGTCCTCAGCAGCGTCTTCAGCAGTGTCGTCGTCGTCGCCTGCGCCGGCGGCTCGGCCGGCTGTGAACCGCCCCCTGAGGCACGCGAGGGCGAAGGCGAACCAGGCGGCGAGGGCGAAGGCGAAGGCACCGGCGAAAGCGGCCTCGGCATCGACGTCGGGGTCGACGACGTTCCCTGTGGATTTCCCGAGGCCTGGCCCATCGCTTTGCCCTCTCTGACCCACCCCCTCGTCGTGCACATCCGCGACGAGAGCGAGCGCGACATCGGCACCGCCCTGCTCGAAGACCTCGACGATGCCTGGGACAAAGAGCTGGCCCTGG
>JBKJNL010000080.1:0-6029 GCA_046593615.1 Myxococcota bacterium
CGTGCCCGTGGGCGCCACCGTCGCCGCCAGCGTCGCCCCCGACGATCGCATCGTGCGCCGCGCCATCCCCGACCAGGCGCCGTGCCCGTGCCAGCCAGAGCAGATCATCGACATCGCCGGCATCGTCGACTTCGGCAGTACGCGCAACGACAACGACGACGTCGCCGAACCAGTCACCGTCACCGACCTCGAGGTCAACGGTGACCCGCTCGACTACACGTTCCCCTGCGGCCGCTTCTACGTCACGGGCATCAACGCCGGCACCACGGTGCTGCACATCACCGAACGCACGGTGCTGTTCATCGACGGACCCATCCAGACCGGCAGCTTCACCATCCAGCTCGACGGGCCCGAAGCCGAGCTCGACATGTTTGTCGATGGCTCGATGATCGTCGGCAACCTCGACCTCGGCTCGCAGGAGCGCCCGGCGGCGGTGCGCAGCTACGTCAGCGGCAACGTCGACATCGGCGCGGCGGCGACCTTTGGCGGAAACTTCTACGCCCCGCAGGCCGACATCGACCTCGGTGCCAGCGCCGACGTCTTTGGCTCGCTGTTCGTCAAGAGCGTCATCACGTCGGGCAACTCGAGCATCCACTTCGACTCCGCGGTGCGCGACGCGGGCGAGTCGTGCCCCGAGCCGGGCGAGGGTGAGGGCGAAGGCGAAGGCGAAGGCGAGGGCGAGGGCGAAGGCGAAGGCGAGCCGGTGTGCGGCGACTTCGGCGGCAGCTGCATCGACGACCTCGACTGCTGCGCCCCGCTGTTCTGCGCGGGCGGTCGGTGCGGCACCATCGGCGGCTGACCCGCACGCGAACCTGCTGAACGATCGACAACGTCGCCGCTCCGGATTGCCGGGGTGGCGATGTCTTTTCGCAGCGACCGCGGGGGCCGGTCGTCGGACCCGGTGACGCCACGGAGGCCATTGGAATTCCCGTCGCGATGCACAACCAAAGAAGCATGCGAAACCACAAGCAGGCCTTTGTCGTCGTCATCGTCGGTCTCATCGCGGGCGTCGCGGCCTGCCAGCAGGAGCAGCGGCAGCTGCCGTCGGGCGACGTGCAAGCCGACCACGACGAAGCGCGGGTCAGCGTCGTCGGCTCCGACGCCGACGGCGCCGAGGTGCGCGGCTCGACGCCGACGCTGTCCGAAGGCGACTGCATCCTGGTCGGCAACGAGTGCATCAGCCAGGGCGCCGAGGGCGACTTCTGCGAGCGTGAGGGTGGCCCCTACGACGTCATCGTCAGCAACGGCGAGGTCGTCGAGGTCATCTGCTACCCGCCCGCCGCTGACGCCGACGCGCCGACCCTGGTGGTCGAGAGCAGCGACGGCGGCGGCGTCTCGGTGCCGCAGAACGAGAACAACACCACGGTGACCTTCGACGAGGCGACCGACGGCACCCCCATCGAAGGCGACGTCACCATCGACGGCAACAACGTCGCGGTCTACGGCAACGGCGTCGACGAGACCGTCATCCACGGCGATGTCACCATCGACGGCAACAACGTGCGGCTGCGCGGCCTGACCATCGACGGCAACCTCTTTCTCACCAAGAACAACCTGGCCGCGGTGTTCGTGAAGGTCACCGGCGACGTGCTCATCGAGGGCAACGGCTGCGTCTTTGCCGGCTCCGACGTCTTTGGCTCGCTGACGGTCACGAGCAACAACGTCACGCTCGTCCAGAACCTCGTGCAGGGTGACTTCGTGGCCGGCGGCAACAACGGCGCCTGCACCGACAACCACGCGTTCTCCGACGCCAACGACGACGGCGTCGCCAGCAGCGACGAGCTGGGTGACGATCTGACGTGTGGGTGAGTCACCCACAGGTGACGGTCCGTAGCGCTTTTGCCTGATCGTGCCGCGGTGGCCGCCGCGGTCCGGTCGCGCTTGACATCCGCGATCGCATCGACTTGAGCGGCCGGCATCTGGCCCCTCGCGTGCAGTGTCTTCCGTCAACACACGGAGGATTCAATGTTCACGCTTCGCCTCTCGCTCGCCGCCTCTCTCGCTCTCGCCGCCGCTGCCTGTGGACAAGGACCGGGCGCCGGCGGCGCCTCCGGGTCCGCCTCCGCGCTGCACAACGAAAATCACGACAACGGCAACGGCAACGGCATGGGGAACGGCGGCAACGGCAACGCGAACGGCAACGCGAACGGCGGCGAAGGCCACACGCCGATCACCATCTGTCACCGAACCGGCTCGGCGACGAACCCGTACGTCGAGATCACCATCGACGACGACGGCCTGGCCGGCCACGGCGACCACGAGGGCGACATCATTCCGGCGCCGCCTGATGGCTGCCCCGACGGTGTCGCCGAGGGCGAGGGCGAAGGCGTCCCGACGGAGGGCGAGGGCGAGGGCGGCAACGACAACGACAACGACAACGGCAACGAGAAAATCACCATCTGCCACGCGACCGGATCGGCGACGAACCCCTTCGTCGAGATCGAGGTGAGCATCAACGCCGTCGACGGCAACGGCCACGGTCTCCACGAAGACGACATCATCCCCGCTCCCCCGGGCGGTTGCCCCGGAGCCACTGAAGGCGGCGAGGGCGAAGGCGAGCCTGCCGAGGGCGAAGGCGAGCCGGCCGAGGGCGAAGGCGAGCCGGCCGAAGGCGAAGGCGAGCCGGCCGAAGGCGAAGGCGAGGGCGAACCCGCCGAGGGTGAAGGCGAGCCGGCCGAGGGTGAAGGCGAAGGCGAAGGCGAGCCGTGCCCGCCCCCCCCGCCCCCGCCGTGCCCCTGAGCTGCAACCTGCGCTGAACAACGACGAGAACCGGCTGCATTGCAGCCGGTTCTTGCTTTTTGTCAGCGTGCTTCAGCGTTGTCGGCCCACAGCGGGCGTCGCCGGCGCGCCAGAGATCGCCTGATGCTGATCAGAACTTCACGGGCCGCATCTTCTTGATGTCGACCTTCTGGTCGTCGTTGCCCCTGCGCAGCCGGCTCTTCGGATCCTTTTCCAGGACCGACTCCAGCAGGCCCGTCACCTTGGAAAAATTGTTCATGTAGACAATCGACCCCGGCTCGAGCTCGATGGCCCGCTTGAGGTGAGCGAGCGCCTCATCGTGGCGCTTGAGCCGGATCGACAAGACGACGCCGAGGCGGTTGTAGAGCGCCGCCGCCTTTGGGTTCACCGAGATGGCCTCTTCGAGGAGCTTGGCGGCCTTTGCGTAGTCGCCGCGACCCTCGGCCTCGCTGGCCTGCTCGAACAGCACCAGCTCGCGCGCCTGCGGGCCCTTCGACTTCACCTTTGGCGCGGTGCCGAGCCCCTCGAACAGTTCTTTGTAGGCCGGCACCGACGGATCGAAGTTCATGGCCAGCTTGGCGTTCATCAGCGCCGACGCGGTGCGTCCTTCGCCCTGGTCTTTCAAGGCCTGCTCGTAGATGCGCTCGGCCTTTTTTCGCAGCTCGAAGGGCACCGACGACACCGCCGATGGGCGGGCCACAGTGGGCGGCCGGGGCGGTCCTGCCGACGCCGGGACCGGCGCCCCGGGGCGCACCAGGGCTTGTCCGGGCAGCGCCATGGGCGCCTTGGCCGGAGCGCCGGGGGTGACCAGGGACTGCCTGGGCCCGAGCGGCCCTGGAGCGGGGAGCCCGGGGAGCGGCAGCGGCGCCTTGGCCTCGACGCGCAGCGGCTCGACCACCAGCGCTGGCGGCAGCGCTGATGGCTGAGCGGGTGGCAGGGGTGCGGGCGGCCGCGCCGGCTCCGGCGTCCGCGGAGCGGGACGCTCGGGCAGGGGCATCAAGGCGTCTGACGGCAGCGTCATCGGCCGCGATGCCGGCAGCACGGCCGTCGGTGGCGCGGGCTCGATCTCGTCGGACTCGGGCTCGGGGGGCAAGCGCCCGGTGACCTCGTCGTGGATGCGGCGGGCCACGGGCAGCTCGGCGGTGCCGCCGCCGTCGATGCCGCCGTCAAAGGCGCCGTCGAATTTCACGCCGTCGCTTTCGTCGTCGTCGCCGCTCACGTCGACATCGGCGCCGTCGTCGGCCCCGTCGCCGTTGGTGGCGTCGCCGTGTACGTCGTCGTCGTCGATGGGAGCGCCGGCTTCGGCCTGCCCATCGGGCTGCAGGCTGTCGCCCATGCCGGTCGGATCGCGCAGCGCCGACGCCAGCGAGCTGCGGCCGCGGGTGACGGCGTCGGGGTCTTCGAAGTCGTTGCCGTCGTCGTCGCCGAGCGCGGCCGGAAGTTCGTCGTCGGCCCGGTCGGCGAGGCCGCTCACGAGCAACGGATCGAGCACCGGCTCGTCAACGAGCGACGGCTGGCGGCGCGGCGGGGCAGCGCCTGTGCCGCTCTCGGCGAACACCGATGAGGCGTTGTCGTTCTTGCCCCACGGATCTTCGTCGGCGACCTCTTCAGCCTTGAGCGAGGCGAAGCGGGCCTCGGTGCGTTGGCCGCGCTGCTCGTCGTCGGTGACGCGGGCGGGCCGGGAGTCTGAGGACGTGCCCCGGGCCCGATCGACGCCGGCCCTGACGTTCTTGCCCGAGCGGCCCTGAACCGGAAAACCGTGGAGCGGGGTACCCGAGGGCCGCGGCTCGACCGGGGTGTCGGCGACGTCGTCGACGATGGGGGTCACCCGCGAGGCCGGGCGCCGCACCACGCCCGAGGCCAGCTCGATGTCGCCGTCGTCCGAGCGCTGGCGCGACGGCTGGGCCTGCGGCGCGCGGGCCAGAGCCTCGATGTGCTCCATGCTCGCGACCATCGTGCGCTCGCCCTCTGGCGCCGGCGGTCGCACCTGCCGCGGCGGGGCGCGCCCGCCCTTTGACGCGCTCGTCGACGGCTGCGGCGCAGCCCCTGGCAGCGAAGCCGAGCGCGACGACGACGACGACGACGACGACGACGACGACGACGACGACGACGACGACGACTTCGCGGGCAGCAGCGACATCTGGGACGAGCTCATCGACGACGAGCCACCGCGCGACAACGTCGGCGGGCCGTCGACGTCGGCGAGGGCCTCGGCCTTTTGTTTCTTGTAGCCCTTGAGGCGAACGAACCCTTTGTCGGCGAGCAGCGCGAGGGCGGTCTTGAATTCCGTCTCCTCCATCGCGGCTTTTTTCTGGATGCGCCCAACGCTGCGCTTGCCGTTGACGAAGCCGAGCACGTGCCGCTCGAAGGGCGTGATGCGCATGCTCTGCCCGGCCTGGCCGGCGGCGACCTCGGGGATGGCGTCGGGGTTCATCAGCTGGGCGACGGCACCGCCGATGTAGAAGCGGGCCTGCGTCTGCTCGCGCTGCGAGACGCCGGCGTCCCGGGTCTGGAACGAGCTGACCTCGCCATCGCCCTCGACGTCGTTGACGTCGCCCAGGATCATCGCGTCTTCACCGAAGTCGGGGAGGTCTTTGCCGGCCTGTGGTTTGCCGAAGCTGCGGCTGGCGGCGCGATCGGAGGCCAGCGCCGGGCGCTGCTCGCGCTCGTCGTCGGTGATGTCGTCGCCGAGGAAGCTGGCGTCGAGGATGTAGTCGCAGCCGGGGCAGATGAACGCCCCGTCTTCGACGCCACGACCGCACTTCGGACACTCCACCGTTACTCCGACCCCGAGATAGCAACCGCCGCGGCGCCAGGCGCCTCGCCTGAAACCTACACGAGCCCCTCGATCGCCGTCGCTGCCACCTTGGCCGGCGTCGCACATCGGTCGGTTGAGCGGGAGCGCATATGGGGCTAACGGGCCCCACCCTCGACGGAGCCTCGATGCGTTTTTTCCCCGCCGCGCTGCTGTTTGCCCTCCTCGCCGTCGCCGCGGGAGGCCGGGCGCTCGCGCAAGCGACGCCGATTCCGACGCCGACCCCGATGACGGCCGAGACGCCGCCCCCGGCGGTGGAGCGTCCGGGCCCGCCGGGTGACCCGGTCGTCGAAGGGGGGCAGTCCCTCGAGGTGACGCCGCCGCCGGCGGACGAGAAGCCGAAGCCCAAGACGACGACGACGACGCCGACGACGACGACGACCACGCCGGGGAACACGCCGACGCCGGACACGACGGTGACGCCGGAGTCGACGCCGCCTGCCCTGCTGCGTCCGCCCACCGCCGGTCCCCAGCT
>JBKJNL010000108.1:0-18694 GCA_046593615.1 Myxococcota bacterium
GTCGCCCGTGCGCGTGTCGACCTTGACCTTCTCGCCTTCCTTCATGAACAGCGGCACGTGCACCGTGTGGCCGGTGTTCAGCTTCGCCTTCTTCGTCGCGTTCGTCGCCGTGTCGCCCTTCACGGCGGCATCGCACTCGGTGATCTGCAGGATCACAGAGTTCGGCAGGTCGACGCTGACGGCCTTGCCCTGGAAGAACAGGATGCTGACCTTCATGCCGTCGACGAGGAAGTTGACGTTGTCGCCCAGCATCTCCCGGGTGATTTCGTACTGCTCGTACGACGAGGGATCCATGAAGGTGTAGGTGTCGGCGGTGGCAAAGAGGAACTGCCCATCTTTGTCTTCGATGTCGGGCGTGCCGACCTTTTCGCCGGAGCGCATCGTCGGCGACGTGGTCTGACCCGTCAGCAGGTTGAGCAGGCGACAGCGGGTGATCGCGGCGCCCTTGCCCGGCTTGTGGTGCTCGAAGTCGATGATGCTGTAGGGCACGCCATCGATCTCGATGCGAAGGCCGCGGCGGAAGTCGGACGTCGTGAGCATGGCGTTCTCCGAAGGACAGTTGAAAATCTGGCGCCGCGCTTCGGCGGCCGAAACGTCGTCGTCGTAGAGACAGCCCCGCGCTTGGTCAAGGCATCCCAGTCGTCTGAGGTCGCCCACGAGGGCGCCCACGAGCGAGTGCGAGCGAAGCGAAACAACGGACTCGAGGCCCCGGTCGACTGCTCGCCGGTCGCGGCGCTGAGGGTCGGCGGGACGGCCTGGATGAGTCAGCGGCCGAGGAGCGCGTGCAGGCCGCGCAGCCCCAGCAGATAGGACACCGCCCCGAAGCCTTCGACGCGGGCGACGCAGGCGGCGCCGACGACGGCCGGATGGCGGGCGGCGTCGCGGCCGACGGTGTTGGTGAGGTGCACCTCGACGACGGGCAGGGGTGCGATGGACCGCACGGCGTCGGCCAGGGCGAGGCTCGTGTGGGCGAGGGCGCCGGCGTTCAAGAGGATGCCGGCGGTTCCGTCGTCGGCCGCGACGCCGAGGGCGTCGATGAGCGCGCCTTCGTGGTTGCTCTGCAGCGAAGTCACAGCGAAGCCCAGCGAAGCGCCCAGGGCGACGACGGCGGAGTCGACGTCGGCGAGCGAGGTGGTGCCGTAGAGGGCGGGCTCGCGCCGTCCCAACCGCGCGAGGTTGGGGCCATGGAGGACCAGCACCCTCAAGGGCTCAACCGAGCTCGGCAGCGATCTGGGGTGCGAGGATGCGCATGAGGTAGCGCCCCTTGCCGGCGTATCCGCTCGAGGCCAACGTCAACGCCAGCAGGTACTCGTGCGTCAGTGGACGCAGCAGCGTGATCTGCCCTTCGGTCTCGAGCGAGACCTCGCGCACCTCACCGGCACCGAGGCCCTCGGCGGCGCGCTTGAGCTGGCTCGTGACGGCGGCGACCTCGACGGCAGCGGCTTGTTCGGTGCCGTTGGCGTCGGGGGCGTCCTTGGATTCGATGGCGATGCCGTCGAACCCCATGACGGTCGCTGACCGGGCGCCCGGGGTCTCCCGGACAAGGCGGTCGAGCACCTCGGTGAACATCACGGGCAGCCCGTGGCGTCGATGGGCGAACCGGGGTTGGTCACAACCTCTACCGTCTCACCGGGGTCGGCTGCGCCGTCGCCGTCGGTGTCGGTGAACACCGACTCAACGACGCGGCCGCAGACGCAGACGCCCTGGGCGAAGTCCTGGCCGACGACACACGTGTCTTGCGGGGTGGACACGAAGTCAGCTTCCTCGTCGACGCTTTCGCAGAATTCCTGGTTGGGGGTCAGGCAGCCCCGGCACACGTCGACGGGGAACGGGAAGGGAAAGGTGCTGATGTCGCGCAGGCCGCCGTTGCCGGTGGTGCTGCCCTTGAGGCGCACCGTGGCCACGACGCGCACGCGCTGGGTCGGGTTCTCGAGCGCGTTTTCAAACGCGGTGTTGAGCTCGGCGGCCACCGTCTGCGAGATGGCTTCGACGAGGACGACGGAGGCGCTGTTGAGCGAGGTCTGCGGGTTGAAGACCGAGCCCGCCACCTGGACGACTGTGGGCGCGTTGGGGTTGCTCGCGCACTTGCCGTCGCCGTCGCAGGCAAACGCGTCGGGGTTGACGTCGGCGATCTGGTCGACGGGGACGACGAAGGAGTAGTCGATCTCGGCTTCGTCAAAGACGATGACGTTGTTGTCGGTGGCGCCGTAGTCGGGATAGTTGGGCGCCCTGGCATCACCCGACGTCACGTCGGTGTTGTTGAACGTCGCCGGCAGGTTCGTCACGACCTTGAGGGCCGCCTGGAAGCTGTGCGGGGTGAGCACGTCGAGCGTGCCGCCGAAGACAAAGTCGGCTCCACCCGCGGCCACCTTGCAGTCGTTGGCGGGATTGATCGGCAGGGCGCCCTGGATGAAGACGGAGCCGTCGTCGGTGACGCAGGAACCCGCGATCCCGAGCACGAGGCTGCTGACGAAGCTGGAGACGACAAGGCGGCGCATGGAAGCCCTCCGGGACGACGGTGCAAGCAGGTTAGCGGACGCAGGTGACGCAGTCATTCGGGCCCGGATCACAGGCCACCCGCCTGCGGCGTAGCGATGCGACGATTCACGATGCGCGGGGTGATGAACACGAGCATCTCGGTGCGCGTGTCGGACTCGTTGGAGTTCTTGAACAGCCAACCGATGATCGGGATGGAACCGAGGAACGGCGTCTGGCTGTAGTTCTCAGCGGTGTTGCGCGTGTAGATGCCGCCGATCACCGCGGTGTCGCCGTCCTTCACCAGCATCTCGGTCTCGGCCTCTTTGGTGGCGACCGGCGGAACGCCCTGACCAACCTGCTGCGAGAAGTCGGGCACGTTGTTCGTCAGCTTGATGGCCATCAGGATCGAGCCGTCGGCGGTGACGTGCGGGGTGACGTCGAGCTCAAGGGCCGCGGTCACGGTCGACACGGTCAACTGGTTCTGGGTGACGATGGGCACGGTGATGTCCGTACCCTGGGTGATGCGCGCCCGTTTGTTGTTGAGCGTGGTGATGCGCGGCGACGAAATGATCTTCGCTTGACCCGAGGTCTCGGCCGCTGACAAGCGGGCGTTGACGAAGCCGAAGTTGCCGATGGAGCCGAGGTTGACGCCGACGGACGAGTTGACGTTCTGGGCCGGAAGGTTGACCGCGAAGTTTGGCGGGAAGAACACGCCGGGGGTCGGTTGACCGCCGAGGCTGTTCACGCTGTCGGCGCCGCCGACGATGCCGACGTTGTTCGGGAACACCAGGCCGGTCGGGTTGCCGCCGCGCTGGCTGAAGAACAAGCCGCCGCCCCACTGGATGCCGAGCGCGCGGGTGAAGCTCGTCGTGCCTTCAACCATGCGGGCTTCGATCAGCACCTGCGGCGTCTGCGTGTCGAGCGTGCGAACGAGGCGTTCGGCCTGGTCAAGGTTGTCGCGGATGTCCTCGACGATGATGACGTTGGTGCGGCTGTCTTGCGTGACCTTGCCGCGGGCCGAGAGCAGCTCTTTCACCTGGGGCGTGAGCTCGCTGGCGACGGCGTAGTTGACGGGGATCAGCCGGACGGTGGTCGGCAACTTCTTTTCGCGCTCGTCCTGCAGCTTGAGGCGCGCTTCACGCTCGGCATCGAGCTTGGCCTGGGGGACGACGCGGATGATGCCGCCCTTGGTTTCCTGGCCGAGGTCCTTGGTCTTCAGGACGACGTCGAGGGCCTGGTCCCAGGGCACGTTCTTCAACTTGACCGTGACCTTGCCTTTGACTTCTTCGCCGATGACGACGTTCTTGCCGCTGACGTCGCCGATGAGGCGGACGACGTTGACGATGTCGGCGTCCTGGATGTCGATGGTGACCTTCTTGCCGCGGAACGAAGCGGCCGTGGCCGACTGCTGCGCCAGGGTGATGGGGCCCGACGAAAACGGAGCGGCCACCGGCTGAACCCGGTCGAGCTGGCCATTGCTGGCGAGGGCCGGCGCCGACGAAGCGCTCAGCGGGCGGACGTCCCAGAAGAGGGCGCCGTCGCGCTGCCAGGCGCTGTGGTCGACGTCGCCGTCGAGCTTCAACGAGATGCGCAGCGAGCCGGCGCGGTGCGGATCGTTTTCGACGACGACGTCGCGCACCGGGCCACCGCCGAGGCCGCGGCTGCCCATGAGGGAGGCGCTGGCGCGGGCGCCGTCGAGGGCGATGATCTTCTCGTCGGGGGCGTTCTTCACCGTGCGCACCGTGACAGCGCCGGCGGTGTCGAGGCGGAGGCGCCAAAAGCCGTTCTTCTTGTCAAAGGTGAGGCCCTTGACCTCGACGGTGTCGCTGCGGCTGGCGGCCTTGCCGGAGAACAAGATGGCCAGGCCTTCGCCGGTGCTGGCCACGTCGTAGGTCGGCAGCGACGAGCCGCGGGCGTCAAGCACGATGCGCGTCTTGTCGCCGTGCTTGCCGATGCGGGCGCCCTTGAGGGCCGTGCCTGTGAAGCTCTTTTCGGTGTTGCCATCGGTGGTGACGCCGTAGAGGTCGACGATGAGGCGCGGGGGATCGACGACCTCGTCGACCTCGTAGCGCACGACCTGGCCGTCGGTCTTCAAGCGGACGAGCGCGCCGCCGTCTTGCTCTTTGGCGCTCACGTCCTGCAGGCGGTGCGCCGCGGCTTTGTCGGACGACGCGGCGTCGGCCTCGCCTTCCAGGACGATGACGGGCGTCTCGCCCTTGGCGGGCTTGACGACGGGTGCACCCGACGCGGCTGCCTTTGCGCCGGCGCCCGGGGAACCAGAGCGAGCGTGGATGATGATGGCGCCATCTTTGACGTCGGCGTCGACGTCGGCGTCTTGCGCCAGCACGATCACCACGCGTCCGACCGGCCCGGTGCGGCCGCGGAACTGGGTGGTCGTGACCGCCTGGACAATGCCGCGCGCCGACGGAGACGTGAGCCCCGAGACGTCGACACCCGGGATGTCGATGACGACGCGCGCGGGGTTCTGCAGGCGGAACAACGAAAATTCGGGGCGTGTGCCCGCGAAGCTCGCTGACCGGATGCTGATGTCGGCATCGGCGCCGAGGTCGGCGACGTCGATCGCGTCAAGGTGGCCGCCAGCGAGGGGAGCGGCGGCGCCCCCCTCGGCTTGGGCGGGCCCTGCGGCGAGTGAAACGGCTGCTCCGACCGACAGAGCGGTCGAGAGGAACAGACGGGGGGCAGATGCGAGAAGGCGCATGCTCTCTCCAGGCTCGATCTCACGGCGTACGCGCCGGGATCATCAGGACTCGAGCCCCTGCTGGGGTCCGAAGTGGCGTCCTCCAGCGCGATGCCGAAGGAGCCGTGGTCAAGGTCGACCCATTCGAGATCCTTCGCAAGTTTTTGCCCGGAGATCATCTGCGTCGATCTGCTGGGCGACGGCGAGACGTGTAGGCAGACGGCACCAGTCGGCAACCGACGGAGACTGCTCACTTGATTCTGTCGACGGTCCGCGGCGGTTGCGCTGCTTCGTTGCCGTGGTCCACGATGCCGACCGGAGGAGAACATGGAGGGCGGCAAGGTGCTCATCGTCGACGACAAAGCCGCGAACCTCATGCTCCTGCAGCAGGACCTGGAAGGCGAAGGCTTCGACGTCGAAACCGCCAACTCGGGGGCAGCCTGCTTGCTGGCCGTCGCGCGCTGCCAGCCTGACGTCATCCTGCTCGACATCAAGATGCCCGGCATGGACGGCATCGAGTGCTGCCGCCGCTTGCGCGCGCTGCCGCAGACCGCCGAGACACCGATCCTGTTTTTGACGGCGTCGGGCGACTCCGACGATCTGCTTGCGGCCTGCCTCACCGCCGGCGGCAGCGACTTCTTGCAGAAGCCGTACAACCCGACGCAGCTCGTGGCCCGCGTGCAGAGCCAGGTGCGGCTCGCGCGGACGCAGGCCCAGCTCAAGCGCCTCGAAGGCAGCGGCTGACGTTCCATAGGATGAAACTGGCATGGCCCGGCTGCTGATCGTCGAGGACAACCCCCTGAACCTGGAGCTCTTCATCCAGATGCTCGAAGACGAGCACACGCTGCGCACGGCCCGCGACGGTGAGGCGGGCGTCGCGGCTGCGTTGGCCGACGTTCCCGAGCTCATCCTGATGGACATCTCGATGCCACGCATGGATGGCTTCGCGGCCTGCGCGCTGCTGCGGGCCGACCCGTCGACGAACCAGGTGCCGATCGTCGCCGTCACCGCCCACGCCATCCGGGGCGATCGCGAGCGCATGCTGGCCGCCGGCTTCGACGGCTACGTGAGTAAACCCATCGACGAAGACGTCTTGAAGGCCACCATCGCCGGGCTGCTCCGGGCCCCGCCCCACCGGCCCGAAAAGGGAACAGCGTGAGCGTCGTCGTCGTCGTCGCCCTGGTGCTTCTGCAACAAGTTCCGCCGGACGCGCTGCAGCTGATGCGGGACTCTGATCGGCGGCACCGCATCCACAACGAGCGCACCCAGCTGGCCATGATCCTTCAGGAAAAAGGGGGACCGGAGCGCGTCCGCGGCTTGCAGATCGCGCTGCAGCAGGACCCGAAGAAAGCGCGCGGCGACAAGCAGTGGATTCGCTTCGATGCGCCCGGGGACATCTCGGGGACGCAGCTGCTCACCGTCGAGAACGACGCCGGCGACAACGATCAGTGGCTGTTCTTGTCGGGATTCGCCAAGTCGCGTCGCGTCGGCACCGCCGAGCTCGGCGATCGCTTCGTCGGCACCGACTTCTTTTTCGAGGACCTCAAGCACCGCGTCGTCGACGACTACGCCTGGAAAACCCTGGGCAGCGACGTCGTCGACGGCGCCGACTGCTGGAAGGTCGAGCAGGTGCCGCTCGCGCCGCGAGCAAAGGCGCAGTCGCCGTACGCGCGCTCCGACCTCTGGGTGCGAAAGGACAACCTGTTCGTCGTCAAAACGCGCTTCTTCGACAAGCAGGGAAAGCCGCTCAAGGAATACCGGGCCGAGAACCTGGTCAAGGTCGCCGGCACGGCGTGGCGCGCCGATCGGCAGACGATGATCGACGTGCAGCGCAACCACAAGACGATCGTCGTCGTCAAAGCGCGAGACGCGGTCTCCCGCATCGCGGACGACACCTTCAACCCGTTCAACCTCAAGCCGTGACGTGTGCCCCAAGCCGCCGGCTCCACGGCCGCTCGGGCCGGCGCGAGCTCGTGGCGCGAGTCGCGAGTCGCGCCGTGGCTAGAACGTCGCGCCTTCGCGCAGCGTGAGGATCTCGACGCCTTTTTCGGTCACCGCGATGGTGTGCTCGAACTGCGCCGAGAGCTTTCCGTCGACGGTGATGGCCGTCCAACCGTCGGAGAGCGTCTTGGTCTCGAAGCGGCCGGCGTTGATCATGGGCTCGATGGTGAAGACCATGCCCTTCTCGATGCGGGGCCCGCGGTCCTTGTAGTAGTGGGGCACCTGCGGCGCGGTGTGGAACGTGCGGCCGACGCCGTGGCCGACGAAGTCTTCGACGACGGCGAAGCCGTTTTCGTGGGCGTGGCCTTCGATGGCCTTGCCGATGTCGCCAATGCGCCCGCCGTCTTTGACGGCCGCGATGCCCTTCTTCAGGCACGCCTCGGTGACCTCAACGAGCTTCTTGACGTGCGGCTGCGGCGTGCCAACGAAAAAGGTGCGGGAGGTGTCGCCGTACCAGCCGTCGACGATGGGGCTGACGTCGATGTTGATGATGTCGCCGTCTTTCAGCTTCTCTTTTTTGCTCGGGATGCCGTGGCAGACGACGTGGTTCAGCGAGGTGCAGATGCTCCGCGGAAAGCTGCCGGGGCCACCCGGGTAGCCGAGGGGGCCGTTGGTGTAGCCGCGGGCGGTTGTCCAGGCGACGGCGGCGTCGTCGAGCTCTGCCGTGGTGATGCCGGGCTTCACGAAGGACGCGACGTGCCAGAGCATCTCGGCCGCCGCGCGTCCCGCCTTGCGCATGCAGTCGATCTCGGTGGCGGACAACAACGTGATGCGGTCGCGGCTCTTCATATCCATGGATGTAGGTGTAGCCCCGACGACGTCGTCAGGCAACGCCCGCGCGCGGTCCGGCGCCGAAGCGCTTTCGCGCGATGGCGGACGCGGGGGGCTAGAGTGGCGACGTGTCAGAGACCAAGCCGCCGAATCAGGGTGGCTCTCCCCTCATGTCGGGAGAGGTGACGGCGTCGGTGCGCCGGGGGCGGCCCCGATCCGTCGCGTCGTTGCTGAACGAGCCGGCTGATCCCTCCGAATCCGGCGTGTCCCACAGCGACGACGGCGACCTCCACGACCCCGCCAGCGTGCGCGACGGCGACGTCGTCGACGCCTCGTCGGACCATCCGGCTGCTCCACTCCGGGGCCGCTTGGGCCACGGTTCCGGGTTCGCTGCCGGGGCCCTCGAGTCCGGCATCGAGACCGGCTCGGGCGAGTCGCGGCCCCGCGACCGACGCTCGTCGTCGTTCGACGGCGCGTTGCTGTCGAACCCCGGCGAAGACGAATCCGACTCCACCGCGAAACGGCACCAGCCCGACGACGACCCGCTGCCCGAGACCGAGCGCATGTTCGGGCCGTACACGCTGCTGCGGCGGCTGGCGTTTGGCGGCATGGGCGAGGTGTTCCTCGGTCGGCGTGACGCCAACATCGAGGCCAGCCTGGGGGTCAAGGCGCCGGGGCTCGCGCGCCTCGTCGTCATCAAGCGGATCCTTGGCCACATGCGGCGGGACGACAAGCACCGCCGCATGTTCCTCGACGAGGCGCGGCTGCAGACGGCGCTGCGCTCGGCGCACATCGTTCAGGTCCACGACGTCGGCGAGATCGACGGCCAGGTCTTTCTGGCCATGGAGCATGTGCACGGACCGTCGTGGCGCGCGCTCATCGATCGCTGCCGCAAGAACAAGCAGCACCTGCCCGTCGCCTTTGTCATCGAGATGATGATCCAGGGCTGCGAAGGCCTGAGCTACGCCCACAACCTCGTCGACGGCGCTTCGGGGCTGCCGCTGCGCATCGTCCACAGAGACGTGAACCCGCACAACATCCTGGTCACCTACGACGGCGTCGTGAAGGTCATCGACTTCGGCATCGCCAAGTCCGAGCTGCGCGAGCAGCAGACCGAGACCGGCACCATCAAGGGCAAGTTCGCGTACATGTCGCCGGAGCAGTCGGCCGCTGAGCCCCTCGACGCGCGCTCGGATTTGTTCGCGCTCGGCATCTGCCTCTACGAGCTGCTGACGCTCACGAACCCCTTCAAGAAGGGGAACATCGTGCTGTCGCTGGAGGCCATCCAGAAGACCGATCCGAAGCCCGTCGCGGCCCTGCGTCCCGGCGTCGCGTTCATCGGGCCCCTCGTCGAGCGCATGCTGCGCAAGAACCCCGACGACCGCTTCGCCGACTGCTCCGAGGTCGCCGCCGCGCTCCGGCAGCTGCAGCACGATGGCCTCGTGCCCGAGCCCAGGCAGAGCCTGCAGACGTGGCTGCGCGAGCTGTTCGCCGACGAAATCCTGAGCCACATGCGCGTGCTCGAGACCACCGGCTCCGACGTCGACGTCGGCCTGTCGTCGTCGGTGCGGCTCAAGCAGGTGACGACGTCGTCGATGTCGCCGACTTCGCCGACTTCGCCGGGCACGCCGCGGGCGGCGTCGGACCCGGCGGCCACCGCCGGCGTCGACGAAGCCCCCCATCCCGAGAGCCTCTTGCCCGAGGGACACGGCACGGGGCCCACCGGTGCGCTGGCCCTCGGACCGCGCCGTTCGCCACGCTTGTTTGCCGCCGGCCTCGCCATTGGCGTCCTCGCCTTTGCCGGCGTCTTCGTCGGCTGGCGGGCGCTGCGCACCGAACGCACCGAACGCACCGAGCGTGCCGTCGTTCCGGGCGTTGCCGTCGACGCCGGCGTCGCGCTCGTCAAGCCCGTTTCGGTGGATGCCGGCGTCGCTGTCGCCATCGCCCCCGTTGCCGCCGATGCCGGCGTGCTGGAGCTCAAGGTTGACGCCGTCGATGTCGATGTCGACGTCGATGGCGGGAGCGGTGCCGCGCAGGGCGGGCCGGTCGAGCCCGGCGAGGACGTCGCGCGGCCGGTGATCAAGAAGGTCGATCGCCGACCAGACAAGAGCGATCGCAAGCCCGCCGTCGTCGTCGATGTCGTCGGCAAGGTCGCCGTCTCCGCCGAAGGCTTCGTCGTAAGAGGCGCTCGCACCGTGGGTGCAAAGGCGCCCGCTGTGCTCGTCGTCGACGACAAAGACGCGCCGTTCAAGCTCAGGATCAAGGTCGAGGTCGACGAGAGGGGCGCCGCGCGCCTGTCGCTCGAGAGTGAGCCCTGGGCCGTCGTGCGGGTCGACCAGGTTGGCAAGGGCAAGACCCCCGTGGCCGGCGTTGTGCTCGTGCCGGGCAAGAAGACGCAGCTGTCGCTGCAGAACCCGTCAGGCGCAGCCATGGACGTGGCCGTGACCTTTGCGGCAAAGGCGAACTGAACCGCTCACGATCCGACGCCGACGACGACGACGACACGCCGAAAGACACGCCGAATAAAAAACAACGCGCCAGAGGGCGCGTCGTTTTTTTGCCGGATTGCTGCGGCTTTCTGGCGGCTCAGCCTGTCAGGTGGCCGGCTTGAGCTCGAGCCCGACGACGGAAACCGAGAGCTCTTTGCTGTCTTCGGTGAACGTCTTCTTGGTCTCGCCGGCCTTGAGCTCGCGCTCGTCTTCGTAGTGCTGCGCGGTCTCCTTGGGCAGCACCTTGACCTTGAACTCGCCTTCGACTGTGGCCACGCGGCCCGTCGACGACCGGGGCACAAAGATGTCGTGGGACTTGCTGGTGATGCGCACCTTTTCGCCCTTGTCGCCCTGCAGGACGAGCCAGCAACCCATCGGCTGGCAGACGCTCTCGACCTTGCCCGTAATTTTTACGAGCTTGCCGTCGATCTCGGTCGCCTTTTGCGCGGCGTCGCTGACCGTCAGCGACGCCAGCTCGGAGAGCCTGGCGCCGCGGCGGACGACGCCGTCGGGGTCGAGCTGCTCGCGGTCGATCTTCTGGCCGGTCTTGTGGTCATCGTGGTGTTCAGCGGGCTGGGCCGGCTGCGAGCTCGGGCCGACCGGTGATGGCGTCGTCGTCGGAGCTCCCTCTTTCGGCCCCTCATTTGCCCCCTCGTTGGGACACCCGCCGGAGATCAGGGCGATGACGGCGACGAACAAAAGCGAAGCGGTGGGGCGCATGGCGATACCTCGTGCCGGGCCCAAGCGCCTCGGTGGCCGAGCGTTAGTGGCCGGCGACGACGTCGACAAGGCGGCTCAGTGCCGCGAGGGCCTGGGCGCGGCTGGCGTCGTCGAGGTGGTGGGCGACGACGGGATAGACGTGCTTGCGCTCCCGGTCGGTGTGGTGCTCGAGGGTGCCGAGCAGGCGGTAGACGTGCGGCAGCTGCTCGAGGATCGGACGCAGCGCCCGCGGCACGCCGCCAGCCGACGACGGAGCCACGATCTGCTTCACGGCCGCGATGCCCCGTCGGAGGATCACGTGGTCGCCGTCGACGATGTCGGCCTTGCCCTGGCCCTCGGTCGGACCGTGCTCGCGGTAGCAGGGGAGGATGACGAGCTCCTCGAGCTGCAACCCCTCTTCGAGCTCGACCTCGAAGCGGGCGAATTCGGCGGCGGCGCCGTCAACGCCGTCGACATCCACGGCCACCAGACGCTCGAGGACCGTGAACAGCCGCTCGCGGAGGCGATCGTGGTGGCGATCGTGCAGGGTCATCAAGTCGCCGTCGGTGGGGTCCATGACGACGTCGTCATGGCAAAAGGGGCGGGGATTTCCAAGGCCGCCGGGCCGTCGCCGCCGCCGCTGCCGTCGTTGTCAGTGTTGACGCGAGCCCGGGCCATGGTAGGGATGCGTCGTGTGGACAGCTGGCCGAGTGGCTGAAGGCACCTGACTCGAAATCAGGAGTACCCGCGAGGGTATCTGGGGTTCGAATCCCTAGCTGTCCGCCAGACTTTCGCGCGCTGCGCCCAAAGCGGGCTGCGCGCGGATGTTTCGTCGACGTCGGGCTCAAGGCCCGACGTCGACGGCAAACGAAGAAAACCGAATACGGAGAGATGGCCGAGTGGCTGATGGCGCACGCTTGGAAAGTGTGTAATGGGGAAACCTATTCGAGGGTTCGAATCCCTCTCTCTCCGCCAGTCAGGGATGCAGCGAACGCAGTTGCCGAGATTTTTCACGGTGAAAGCGCGTTCGACTGCCCACGATTGGTAATGTATCTTATATCCTGTTGTGCAATGGGCGCGTGATGTCGCCCGTCAGCCCAACTGGTGCCGAATGCGAGCGGCAATTGACGGCTCTGGCGCCGTCGCTGCCGCTTTCTCCCAGGTGACGCGCGCACGTCGAGCAAAGCCCAGCCGCTCGTACATCATGGCCAATGAAGCGTGCGCAACGAACAGCGTACCATCATATGTTGAAGCCAGCTCAAACGCGCGCAGGGCTGCGACCTCGTCGCCGGCCTGAACCGCGAAGTTGCCGTGCTCGAGCCAGGCCCGCGGGCAGAACGGGTCGGCCGACAGCCACTCGGCGATGACCCTGCGGGCGTCGTCGACTTCGCCGCGCGCGAGGTGGTGATCGAGGAGCAAGCGCGAGCGCTCGCCCTGGGCCAACTGGTCGCGCGTCACCGTCGACGACGGACGGGGCCGCTTCAGCAGGTCCGCGGCGACGTGGCGCAGGCGCGTGATCTCGAACGGCTTCTCGAGAAACGCATCGGCGCCGTGCACCTCCTGGATGTCGCGCGCGCTCTCGAGGCCCTTGAACACCGCCGAGATCATGATGACCGGCACCGAGCACCACGAGGGGCTTCGCTTGATGGCCGCGCACAGCTCGAACCCATGGACGTGGGGGAGCATCGCGTCGAGGACGATCAGGTCCGGCCGACGCCGTCGCAGGGCCTGTGCGGCGACGCGGCCGTCGGCGGCTTCGTCGACCTCGCAGCCGTCGTGGCGCAGCACCCGGGCGATCAACCCGCGGATGCCGTCGTCGTCTTCGACCACCATGCACAGCGGCTGAACGCGCACCGCGTCGACGCCCTCGGCCGGTGATGGCGAATTCGGTTGCGTCGTCGTCGTCGGACCCGGGCCCGACGGCGACGGCCTGCTGACCGCCACCTGCTTCAACCGCAGCGCGCCCAGCTGCGACGCCGGCGACGCCGGCGACGCATGTGACGACGGTGACGACGACGACGACGACGACGGGGGGTTGAGCTGGGTCGGCACGGTTCGACCCCGGCCGAGAGCCTCGTCGAGGACCGCGCCCAGGGCCCGCGCCACGGAGTCGGCGCGCGGCATCTTGAGTCGGATCGGGGCGCGGGCGAGGTGCAGCGACGGGGCCGCGCTCGGGCTGCGGACGCCGGGGAGCGCCAGTGCGCCGGCGCTGAGGGCGACAAAAGCGGCGTCGATGGCGGCGACCAGCAACGGTTCGATGGCGGCGACGACGATGACGCGGTGGGCGGTGGCGGCTTCGAGGTGCTCGATCAGGCCCGGCAGCTCGGCCCGCGTGGCGGCCACGGTCAGCGTCGCTCCGTCGGCGAGCACCGGCAGCACGCGGTGCTCTCGCACAAAAGCCGCCGGCACCATGCGCAGGGCCACCAGATCCAACGTCGACGACGACAACACCAGCACCGGCGCCTGCAGCTTCTCGGCGATGGCCTCGCACAGCGCGGCCTCGTGCTCGGCCGTGAGCGCGGTCAGCTCGGCGCGCACGCGCTCTTCGCCGCTGAAGGGGCTGCGCGCGAGCACGCCGTCGATGATGGTGCGGGGAACGCAACCGGCGTCGACGAGCAGGTCCCCGAGGGCGCGGATGTCCATGGGGCAGAGTTTCTGGCCGAAGCCGCACGGGTCAATGAGCCGGCGTCGCTCGCGTCATTCTGTTCGGAAGTCCGGCGGCGCAGTTCGCGCGCGGCCGCTCAGGAGGCGTGGTCGACGATGCCGATGATGGCGGCGTCGACGGGGACGAAGCTCGGCGACAGGGCGAGGGCGGCCTCGCGCGAGCCGACGCAGGTGACGAGGTCGCCTTCGCCGGCCTGGGCGGTGTCGGCGGCAACGTGGGGCTCGCCGTTTGGCTTGCCCTGGTTGTCGCAGGGCGCGACAACCAACAGCTTCAACCCTTTCATGTTGTCGGCCTTGGTGCTGCACACCACCGTACCAATGACGCGCGCGAGATACATGGATTCGTTCCCTCTCAGGTGGCGCTGGTGACGACCGGCTCGCCGGCCTGGCCGGTGACGGCGGGGGCCGCCTTTGGCACCGGACGGATGGTGCGAAAGACCACCAGCAGCGCGCCGACGACGATGCAGGAGTCGGCGACGTTGAAGGTCGGCCAGTGGGTGGTGCCGGCGTGGAGGCGCAACCAGGTCACCAGGCCGGCGGGCGACGACACGTAGGCGTCGAGGAAGTCGATGACATAGGCCAGGCGCACCCGGTCGATGAGGTTGCCGATCGCCCCGGCGATGATCAGCGGAAAGGCGGTAAAGATGGCCCAGTCGGGCTCTTTGAGCTTGAGGTACCAGATCGTGATGCCGATGCCGGCGATCATCGAAATCAGAATCAAAAAAGGCCAGCGAAATCCGGCAGGCAAAGATCCGGTCAATGAGAAGGCTGCGGCGGGATTCTCTGCATACTTGAACGAGAACCAGCCGTCGATCACATCGATCTGTTCGACAGTGATGACGCGACGGCCGTGCTCGGTCACGAGACCCGGGCGCCAGCGCTGGCAGGGGTCGCCTTCGACGCGGGTGCGTTGGCGGGGCCGCGCGCGACACTCGTCGTCGAGCCGGCTTTCTTCGACGGTGGCGAGCCGGGTCAGCGCGCCATGGGCCCAGACCTTTGACCCCTGGTCGACGCCGACGCCGATGACGACGATGGCCACGAGCCAGATGATGCGGTGCTTCCAGATGAACGAGGTCATCTCGTGTCCTTTTCCTCGTCGGGGGCGGCGCGGGTCGACGGCCCGTCTGGCCGAGATGGCGCAGCGCCGCAACCCGGCGTTCGCCCTGGGCAATTTCCTCCCCGGCGGCCGCGATTTCGCGCGCCGAGCGTCGCCACGATAAGCCCGCCCATGGCCACCGCCCTGGGCATCGATCTCGGCACCACCAACACCGTCGTCGCCCGCGTCGACCTCGACACCGCCGATGCCGTCGTCGTCGACGTCGACCTGCCGCAGCTCATTGCCGCCGGCGAGGTCGCCGCGCTCGCCCAGCTGCCGTCGACCCTCTACCTGCCCGTGCCGGGCGAGCTCAGCGACGACGACCGGCGCCTGCCGTGGGGCGAGTCGCCGGAATTCCCCGCCGGTGCCCTGGCGCGCGACAAGGGCGCAAAGGTGCCCGGCCGCGTCATCGTCTCGGCCAAGAGCTGGCTCTCGACGTCGAGCGTGGACCGCCGCGCGAAGATCCTGCCGTGGGCCGCCGCCGACGACTCGCTGGCGCGCCTGTCGCCCGTCGACGTGCAGACCCGCCTGCTTGAGCACGTGCGCCAGGCCGTGGCCGCCGTCGGCGTCACCGACGTCGTCGATGTCGCCATCACCGTGCCCGCCAGCTTCGACGAGGTCGCCCGCGGTCTCACCGTCGAAGCCGCGCGCGCCGCCGGTTTCCATGACGTTCGCCTGCTCGAAGAGCCGACGGCCGCCTTTTACGCGCTGCTGCACCGCGAGTCCCGCCGCCTCAAGGCGCTGCTCGCGGGGCGCAAGCTGCTGCTCGTCGTCGATGTCGGTGGCGGCACCAGCGACTTCACGCTGTTGACGGTCGACGACGGCGACGGCTCGGCGCCGCCCCACATCGAGCGCGTCGCCGTCGGCGATCACCTGATGCTCGGCGGCGACAACATGGACGTCACCCTGGCCCGTCACGTCGAGCAGAAGCTCACCGGCGCCGTCGGGGCCCTCGACGCCGTCTCGTTTGCGCAGCTGGTGCTGTCGGCACGTCTCGCCAAGGAGACGCTGCTGGGCGCCGACGCACCCGATGAGATCGGCGTCACCCTGTTGTCGCGCGGCAGCAAGCTGCTCGGCGGTGCCCGCAATTCCGTCGAGAAGCGCGACACCGTGCGCTCGCTGCTGCTCGATGGCTTTTTTCCGATCACGCGCAGCGACGACGTCGTCGACGCCAGCAAGAGCCGCGGTGGGCTCTCAGAACTCGGACTCCCCTACGCCCGCGATGTCGCCCTGCCGAAGCACGTGGCCACGTTTCTCCGTCGCCACAAGGACGCCGCCGTCGACGCCGGCGCCACGGTGCGCGATGGCCTGCCCGTTCCCGACGCCGTGCTGTTGAACGGTGGCGTGTTTCGCGCCCCGACCATCCGCGCGCGCTTCGCTTCGATCCTCGAGAGCTGGGCCGGCGCCCCCGTGCCCTTCTTCGACGTCGACGGCGCCGATCTCGACCGCGCCGTCGCTCGCGGCGCCGCCTACTCGGGCCTCGTGCGCCGCGGCCGCGGGGTGCGCGTCGGTGCTGGCGCCGCCCGGGCCTATTTCGTCGGCGTCGACGGCAGCGGACCCAACGACGACGGCGACAAGAAGCAGCCGCGGGCGTTGTGTGTGGTGCCGCGCGGCCTCCACGAGGGCTCGCGCAACGAGGTCGCGCGCGTCTTCAAGGTCGTCACCGGCGCGCCCGTGAGCTTCCCGCTGTTCTCGTCGACGTTTTCGACGGCAAAGGCCGGCGACGTCGTCGACGCCCGCGAGCTTGAGGCCTTGCCGGCGATCTCGACGGTGCTGCAGCCGGCGCGCGAGGTGCCGGTGCGCCTCGAGGCCACGCTCTCAGAGGTCGGCACCCTCGAGCTGGCTTTGAAGATGACCGACGAGGCCCTCGAGCGCTTCTCGCTCAGCTTCAACACCCGCCCCCAGAGCGCTGACGACGACGCCGGCATCGAGCAAGGGGGCAAGGGCAACAAGCGCGAGGTGCCGTCGGCGGGCCCGGTCCACAAGCGCATCGAAGAAGGCAAAGAGCTGATCCTGGGTTTCTTTGGCACGCGCTCCAAAGACGTCGACGTCAAACGCGTCAAGGAGCTGCGGCGCGACCTGGAGAAGATCTTCGGGCCCCGCGAACAGTGGTCGCTGTCGCTCAACCGCGAGCTGGCCGGCACGCTGCTCACTGGAACCTCGCGCCGACGACGAAGCGCCGAGCACGAGCGCAGCTTCTTCCAGAACCTGGGCTGGTGCTTGCGGCCCGGCACCGGCGCCGCCTTTGACGACTGGCGCCTCGAGCAGGTGTGGCCCCTGTGGAAAGAGGGCGTGCAGTTCGTCGCCGAGAAGCCGACGTGGGCGTCGTGGTTCGTCCTGTGGCGCCGCGTGGCGAGTGGCCTCGACGCCAACCGCCAGCAGGAGGTCTGGGCCTACTTGCAGCCCTGGCTCCTCGAGCAGGGCACCGGCAAGAAGGGGCAGGGCGCCCAGCCGCACGGCCAGGACGAGATGATCCGGCTCGGGTGCTCGCTGGAGCGGTTGGCGTCGTCGGACAAGGTGCTGCTCGGCGACTTCGTGCAAAAAAAGCTCGGCCGCGGCGGCATCACCAGCTTCTGGCCGCTCGGCCGGCTCGGCGCCCGTGTGCCCCTCGCCGGCTCCGCCCACGACGTCGTCGCCCCCGCCGACGTCACGCGCTGGATCGACAAGATCCTCGAGCACGACTTGAAGACCGCCGACGGCGCAGCGTTCGCGCTGGCACAGATGGCCCGGCGCACGGGCGATCGCTCCCGCGACGTCGAGGCCGCTGCGCGCGACCGCGTCGCCGCCCGCCTGGAAAAAGCCGGTGTCAATCCGTCATGGGTCGAGATGGTGCGCGAGGTCGTGACGCTCTCGGCTGACGACGAGGCCGTCGCCTGGGGCGAGGCCCTGCCGGTGGGGCTGCGCTTGTGAAGCCACGTGCAGGCTGAGCGAAGCGCGCCTGGTTTGCCTGTCGGAGACGCAGCGACGACACTTCTGCGATGCGCGCCTTTTCGTTGATCGAGATCATGATGGTCGTGGCCGTCACCGCCGTCCTCTCCGCCGTCGCGATCTCGACGTTCTCCGCGGTGGCCCGCAAGAACGACAACCGACAAGAGCTCGAGCGCCTGCTGGGCGACGTCGCCCGAGAACGCGCGGCCCACGTCTCGGCGGGCCGTCCCGAGCTGCTGTTGTTGTGCGTCGATTGCGTCGACGAGGCCGGCAACGCCAACAGCGCGCCGCGCAAAGACACCCTTGATTTCTACCTCGGCGAAGACCCCGCCGACCGCGGCCACGGCCGCCTGCTGGCGTCGACGAAGTACACGCTCGAGCTCGCGGCCGGCTGCCAGGGCCTCATCGCGCTCGACGCCCTCGGCCGCTCCATCGACCTCGGCAGCGGCAACGGTCTGCCCGATGGGTCCGATGCCACCTACGGCCCGCTGCGCCCGCTGAGCTGCCCGCTCGACATCACCGTCGACGACGGCGACCCCGAAGAGCTGGTGTTTGGCGCCGACGGGCGTCTGCTGCCGACCTTTGCCGACGCCCTCATCGCCGAGCCGCCGCACGCCCAGAACCTCTCGTCGCGGACCACGCCGGTGCCGATGGCGCGCGGGCTCTTCAGCGGTGACGCGACACGAGCCCCCGCCCTCCCCCTGTACTGAACCCTGAGGTGCCGCCGCTGTCGTCGTCGTCGACTCCCCTGCACGTCAGCTGGCTCGGCCGCACCCGGGCCTGGGGGCGGGGCACGGCGATCGCTGCGCGCGCGAGCAGCCTGCTCGAAGTGATGGTCGCCTCGAGCATCCTGCTGCTCGTGCTGTCGTC
>JBKJNL010000118.1:0-6406 GCA_046593615.1 Myxococcota bacterium
GCTTCACCTTGCCGAGGTAGCGGTGCTCGCGGATGCCCCGCCCCAGCGCCGAGCCGCCATAGGCGATGACGTCGAGGGTGCCGCCGATGCGGGCCAGCTCCTCGGTGGACGGATCGCCGACCAGCACGTCGCCGACGACGCGCGAAGCCACCACCACCCGCGGTGTGCGGCTCATGGAAAAGAAGCCGGCTGCGATGGCGGTGCCGCCGGCGTGGGGCCACGTCGAGCCGGTGATGCCGTGGGCGCCGCGCACGCTGGCCTCGGCGTAGAAGCCGCGCGTCGGAAAGACCTCGTCGTCGCGGTCGTCGACGATGACGCCGACGAAGGGGACGGAGCTGAAGCCGCCTTCGCCGTCGGGGAAGCGCTCGGCGTAGCGCGAGCCCGGGTACGGTCCGGGGTGCTCGACGTCGCCGGGATAGGTGTATGACCCGCGCCACCCGATCAGCAGCTCTGTTCGATAAGGTTTGTCGCGAATCCACGGCCTGAAGATGACAGTCGAATACGGCCTGATGAAGCGCATCAGGTGGTAGCGGCGAACAAAGACGTCATAGGCGTCGTCGTCGCGGCCGGCGTCGTCGAACAGGCCGCGGTGCTCGGCGGCGTTGATGGCGTCGCCGCTGGCGCAGTCGACGTCGTTGCCCAGGCCGCAGTAGTTCTGCGACACCGTCGAGTAGTAGCCGAGGCGCAGGTAGGAGCGGCCGGCGATGCCGAAGGGGCGCAGGGCGTCCCAGGTCAAGGCGTGCGATTGCACCAGCTTGCTGGAGATGAAGAAGTTGATGCGCACCTCGTCGCGGTACGGCAGCACCCCTTCATGATGATGATACAGTGATACGACGCCCCCGGTACCGAATCCTTCGTCGGTGTTGAAGGTCGCTGTGGGCACCGCGGCCACCGACCAGCGGTGGTCGCGCGGATTTTCAGGAGCCGGCGCCGATGCCGGCGCCGATGCCGGCGCCGACGGAACCGCGGGTGCTTCCCCTCCCGCCGGAGCAGTCGATTGACCAGCGGCAGCAACGCTCTCGCCCGCCGGGGAATCCGGGGGCGCGAGCGCGAGCGCGCCACAGAGCAGGAGGCCGAGCGTCGACGTCACAGTCGCCGCGTCATCGCATCACGGACCGACGGTGGCCACGCCGGTGTTCGCCAGCTGGAAGCCGTCGAGGTCGCCGTTGCTGCCGTTGCCGGTGCTGTCGCAGTAGGTGAAGTGCAAGCCGCCATCGAGGCTGAAGCGGTACGTGAAGCGGAAGCTCCCCGCCGTCGGGAACAGCAGCGTGCCCATGTACTCGTCGTTGCTCGGGTTGGTGAACCCCGGGTTGCCGACGGCGGTGGCGAAGGTCCAGCCGTTGGCCGTCGTCGGGTTCGTCGTGTCGGGTCCAAAGCCCAGCTCAGCGGTGATCGCGGGGTTGAAGTCGCCGGTGTCGGTGACGCCGGCCTCGAAGACCTGACCGAAGATCGGCCCGGTCTGCACGTTGGCCGCCACCGCCAGCGACGTCGGCGATTGCAGGTTGCAGAAGTCGACCGCGCCGTTGTCGGAGACCAGGTAGGTCCAGCCGTTGACCAGCACCGCCGGCGCCAGGCCCGTCGCCGGCGCGCTGTTGACGACGACGTCGCCGCGCAAGGGCGTGGACCGCGCCGGCGCCGTGCACGTCATCGTCGTCGCCCCGGCGCCCTGGTTGGCGGTGTCGGTCACCACGCAGTCGACGAGGGCGCTGCCGGCGGAGCTGGCCCGCAGGCGGTTGGCCGCCAGGTTCAGGTTGGCGACGTCGACGGCGACGATGGTGACCAGCCGGGTGGTGCCCACCAGGGCCTCATTGGCCGAGAGGGAGACGATGCGCGGCAGCACGAGGTCGTTCGGCAGGCCCGGCGTCGGCGTCGGGTCGTAGTGGAAGTCGGCGGCGTTGTTGTTGGTGTCGAGGCTCGCCCCGTCGCGGGCCCAGGTGAGGCTGAAGTCGAACGAGGCCAAGAGCGCCACCGGCGTCCCCTCGCCGATGGGCGCCGCGACCGCGCCGTAGGCAAAGGCGTCCTGCACGACGGTGCCCGCGAACAAGCGCACGCCGTCGGGCCCGTTTTCGAGCAGGCCGGCGGTCAGCACCAGGTCGGCGTTGGGCACGTCGGTGACGCCAGCAGCGCCGTCGGCGATGACGAAGAAGCCGTCGAGGGGCAGGCGGCCAGAGAGCGTGGCCAGGGGTGCTTGCTCCTGCCCGGGGCTCGTCGCGTCGCCTTCGATGCCCGCGACCCGCAGACCGACGAGGGAGGCGCCGCCGGGGCCGGCGAGCTCGACGAAGTCGCGGTTGTCGTCGCCGCCGACGGTGACGCCGCTGGCCACGGACTCGAAGTCGTAGCGGACCTCGTTGATGACGACGCTGCCGGCGCAGGCGTGGTTGCCGGCGTCGAGGCTGTCGGCGGCCCGGAAGCTCAAGCACCAGTTGGTGGCGACGTCGTTTGCGGCCGTGGTCTCGCTGCCGGCGTCGAGCTGCGTGGTCAAGGTCGGCGAGGCGACAAAGGCGTTCGCCGCCGGCGTGCCGCTGCTGGCCACGTTTTCGATCGTGACGCTGTCGAGCGGGCGCCCGTCGGCGGTGATGCTGAGCGCGCCGCCGGTGTCGGGCAGGTCAAAGGCAAAGACGAAGTCGACGTCGGCGCCGCGGCCGAGGGTGGCCCGGGCCCCGGGCAGGATGCTGCCCGGCGACGTCGGCGTCGTCGTCACGCCATCGATGGTGACGCTGAGGCCGGCGACGTCGATGGCCACGGTGCCGACGTTCAACAGCTCAAAGGCGTCGTCGGTGGTGCCAAAGAAGCGCAGCTCGGTGATCACGGCCCGCGGCAAGACGATGCAGTCGTTCACGGGGTCGCAGACCTCACCGGCGGCGCACAGCGCGTCGTCAGGCGTGTGGGTCTGGCCGGCGACGGCGTCGCATTCGTCGACGGTGCAGGCGACGGCGTCGTCGTCGACGGCGATGGGCGTGTGCTGCGCGCCGGTGGCCGAATCACAGGTGTCGGTGGTGCAGATATTGTCGTCATCGAGGTTGATGGGCGCGTTGACTAGGTCACCGGTCACCGGGTCACAGGAGTCGACAGTGCAGGCGTTGTCGTCGTCGGCGTCGACGGGCGTGTGGGTCACGCCGGTGGCCGGGTCGCAGACGTCGACGGTGCAGGCGTTGTCGTCGTTGGTGGCGTCGACGTGGGTGGCGGCGTCGGCGGCCTCGTCGCAGCCGTCGGCGGTGCAGGCGTTGGCGTCGTCGACCGGGCGCGGCGCCGACGTGCAGCCCCGGGCATCGGCGGTCTGCAGCAGCGGCGCGCAGGTCTCATCGACCGTGCAGAAGAGGTCGTCGCCGCAGCCGGTGTCATCGGCGAGGTTGACGATAGCGCCGGCGTTGTCGGTCTGGTCAGAGCCTTCTGCGCAGCTGTCGTCGGTGCAGGAAAACGCATCGGCAAAGCGCACGGCATCGCCGGGGGCGCAGCCGTCGGCGTCGGCGGCGACGTCGTCGGGGTCGCAGGTCTCGACGCCGTTGCAGAAGAGGCCGTCGAGGCAAAAGGCGGCGCCGGCGCCGACGCAGGCCGCGGGTGCTTCGCCTTCGCCCTCGCCCTCGCCCTCGCCTTCAGCGCCGGTGCACACGCCGCCTTCGCAGGTGTCGCCGGGGTCGCACTCGTCGGTGGTCAGGCACGTGCCGCAGACGCGCGAGCCGGCGTCTTCGTAGCAGACCTCGCCGGGGGCGCAGTCGGCGTTGGTCACGCAAGCGCCTGTGCCTTCGCCCTCGCCCTCGCCGGCCTCGCCCTCGCCCTCGCCGGCGACGTCGTCGACGCACACGCCGTTCTGGCAGACCTGCACGCCGCAGTCGTCGTCGATGACGCAGCCGCCCTCGCCTTCGCCTTCGCTGTTGTTGCCTTCACCCTCGCCTTCGAGGGGTGTCCCTTCACAGGCCAGAGCGAGCATGGGCAGGAGCACAGCCAACAGCAGAGCGCGCATGACATGACCTCATCGGCAGGAGCGAACGACGCCGTCAGAACACGCTGATGGCGATCGGGCAACGCGATGGTAACGACCCCCGCATGACGCTGCGCATCCTCGAGCTCACAGGTTCCACGCCGCGCGCGCGCGGTGAGCAACACGGCGAGTCCTTCAAGGACGACATCCACGGCATCTACGCGGTGCGTCTGCGGCTGATGCTGCAGAAGACCGATTTGTCGACGGAAGAGAACGTTCTCGCCCTGGCCCGCCACCACCTGCCGGTGCTCGAGCGCTTCGACCGCGACCTGCACAGCGAGCTGTGCGGCATCGCCTCGGCCGCGGGTCTCACGCCGGCCCACCTCGTGGTCGTGAACCACTACACCGACCTGCGCGACCTCGGGCTGCGCGACTTGAACGCCCTGTCGAACCAGCCCCTCGACCCGGGAGGCTGCTCGGCCTGGTTCGTCGCCGGACCGGCGCCAGCGCAGTCAGCGGCAACAGCGCCGCTCGGGGCGACGAGCACCGGCGAGCGCGTGCTCGGCCAGACCTGGGACATGCACGCGTCGGCGACGCCCTACGCGCTCTTGTTGGTCGTGAAGAACGACGACGGCTCAAGGACGGTGCTGTTCACCATCGCCGGCTGCCTCGGCATGACGGGCATGACCGCCAGCGAGAGCCGCGTGCTCGGCCTCACCATCAACAACCTCAACTCCGTCGACGCCACCGTCGGCGTGCTGTGGCCGGCGTTGGTGCGAAAGGCGCTGTTGCAGAAGACGGCGGCGGCGGCGCTGTCGACGTTGCAGGGCGCGCCCATCGGCTCGGGCCGCCACTACATCGTCGCCGACGGCAACGACGTGTTCGGCATGGAGACCAGTGGCACCCGGAAGAAGGTCATCTTCGAGCAGACGGCGAAGCGCAGCGGATCCAGCCTGCCCACCGATCAGTACTTCCACACCAACCACTGCATCGACGACGAGATGAAGCCCACCGAGCGCATCCTTCCTGGCAGCACCACGGTGCAGCGCTACGAGACCTTGCGGGCCCGGGTCGCGCGCGGCGATGTGCCAAAGACGGCGGCGGCCATGTTCGACGCCTTTGCCGACGTCGGCCTCAAGCCCAAAGACAACGCCCCCGACGACGTCGCCACCTGCGGCGCCATCGTCTTTGATCTGGCGGCGAAGAGCGCGCTGGCCTGCCAGGGCATCCCCGGTCCGACGACCGAGAAGATCGAGTGGCGCCCGTGAGCACCCAGCCACCCGTCAAGCGCCGCTCCAAGGTCTTTGCCGACGCCGCCGCCGCGCTGCACGACGTCTTTGACGGCGCGCGCATCATGTCGGGCGGCTTCGGCCTCTCGGGCAACGCCGAGAATTGCATCCAGGCCATCGCCGCCTCGGGCAAGAGAGACCTGACCATCATCGCCAACAACTGCGGCAACCAGCGCCAGGGGCTGGCGGTGCTGCTGCAGAACAAGCAGGTGAAGCGCTTCATCGGCTCGTTCGTCGGCGGCAACCCCGACCTCGAAGAGCTGATGCTTGCCGGCGCCCTGCAGGTCGAGCTCTCGCCACAAGGCACCTTTGCCGAGCGCATCCGCGCCGGCGGCGCCGGCATCGGCGGCTTCTACACCCCGACCCGCGTCGGCACCCTCATCGCCGAAGGCAAAGACGAGCGCACCTTTGACGTCGACGTCGCCGGCTCAGTCGGCGCGGGCACGACGCCGCGGCGCATGATCCTCGAGACCGCCCTGCGCGCCGACTTCGCCATCATCAGGGCCAAGACCGCCGACGAATACGGCAACCTGCGCTTCTACCGGACCAGCCGGAACTTCTCGCCGCTCATGGCCATGGCCGCCCACGTCACCGTCGTTGAAGCCGAAGAGATCGTGCCCATGGGCGCCATCGACCCCGACGACGTGCACCTGCCCGGCTTGTTCGTGCAGCGCATCATCCGGGGCGTCGGTCACAAGAACGTGATCGAGCAGCGCACCGTTCGTCCCCGCGCCTGACGCCCGCTCGTCTCGCGCCGCTCGTTTTGCGCCGCTCGTTTGCGCCGGCGCTGCAGCACTGATTGAGGAACGACATGACCACAGCCGACGACGCCCGCACCGCGCACGACATGAGCGCCCGACCGAAGGACCTGCTCGACGGCCGCGGCCTCACCTACCAACGGCTCGGCGGCAGCGTTCAGGTGAAGATCGACAGCTTCGCCGAGCTGCAGCTGGCGGTGCGCATCCCCGCGACGCAGTGGGTGGCGACGTCGGTGCCACTGCCGACGCTGGTCTGTGACGGGCGCTTCCTCGCCTTGCTCGACAAAGACGGCAACAACCGCGTGCGCGTCGAGGAGTTGCAAAAGGCCGTGCTCTGGCTCGCGCTGCAGTTGAAGAACGACGCCGGCGTCGACCAGCGCAGCGACGTGCTGGCGCTCGACCACCTGGCAGACACCCCCGCCGGCGACCAGCTGCGCGAC
>JBKJNL010000148.1:0-2856 GCA_046593615.1 Myxococcota bacterium
GCCGTCGGTTGCTGCTGCGGGGACGGCGTCAGCTGCAACCGACGGCAGCAACCGAAGTCAGCAACCGCACAGGAAAACGCCCGGAGCCGACGCTCCGGGCGTTTCTGTGTTCACGCCCGCCGCGCCGCGACGAGCCGAGCTCACTGGATGGTGTCGTCGTCGTTGTCGAGGCCGGGGCGCAAGACCACGCCCTGGGCCTTCAAGGCCTGCAGGATCTCCTTGCTGCCGGTGCGGCGGTAGCGGTCGACGAGGCCGAGCACGGCGGCGTCGTCGAGCTTGCGGCTCTTGTCGCCGTGCAGGCTCATGGCCGCCAGCAGCTCGACGAGAGCCGGGAAGCGATCGGCCAGCTCCGAAAACAGCGCCGACGACGTCGCCGCGGTGGGCCGCATGAGGCGGGCGACGGCGTCGTAGGCGGTGCCGCCCATGGAGACGTAGTAGTCGACGCCGACGGCTTTCTTCTCGACGGACTCGCCAAAGAAGCCCGACAGGTAGAGCGAGCTGTCGCCCATGTGCTTGTAGATGCGCAGGGCCTCGGCGGGCTCGCTCTCCTGGGCGCGGGCCAGCAGCTCGACGAAGACCGGCTTCTCGCCGCGGTCGGTGCCGGCGAACGCGGTCTCGCTGCGCGCGAACTCGGTCAGCAGGTTGACGACGTAGACCTGCGCGGTGTCGCTCAGAGACGTGCCCGCCTCCTTCAACGAGTGCTGCAGTGATTCGCGGAAGTACTCCCTCATGTTGGCGACGAGCATCTCTGACCTGCCTCCTGGTGACGGACCATCGCGCAGCAGCGAGACGGACCTTGACGACGACCTTCCGGCCGATGGTGCTGGTGAGTGCAAGCGTAGCGCCCGCCCGCGATTGCCGCCCGAAAGCCAACACGGGCGCCTGGCGAAGGATCGTGCTGCGTCACCGTGCGCGCCCGCCACAGGTCCACAGATCCACACAGTGGCGACGGCTGAAGGTCGCCCCGGCGCGTCGCGGCACATCGACCCACAGCGGCGACGACACCCGAAGCCCCGCCAGCGACCCGCGAGCGCGGCCTCGACGACCCGTCGACGACCCGTCGACGACCCGTCGACGACCCGTCGACGACCCGTTGACGACGCCGACGACGTCGCGGACCAGCGACGGAACGCCACGCTGGCGACGTTGCGCGGGTGACGCAGAGCGGCTAACCCAAGCCTGACCGCAGCGTTGACATCTTTGTCAACCGAGCCAAAACCCGAGTCGTGTCGTCGTCGACGGCATCTGTGACGGAGCAGCGATGAAGTTCCTGGTGACCGTGAAGCGCGTGACCGACTACGAGGCCAAGATCAAGCTCAAGGGCGACAAGAGCGGCATCGTCACCGACGGCGTCAACATGATCATGAACCCCTTCGACGAGATCGGTGTCGAAGAGGCCCTGCGCCAGAAAGAGAAGCACCAGGGCGAGGTCGTCGTCGTCAGCATCGGCGGCACCGAAGCGACCGCGCAGATCCGCTCGGCCCTGGCGATGGGCGCCGACCGCGGCATCCTCGTCCGCGTCGACGCCGGCGCCCAGCTCGACTCCTTTGGCATCGCCCAGGTGCTGCAGAAGATCATCGCCAAAGAGAACCCCGACGTCGTGCTGATGGGCAAGCAGGCGATCGACGACGACAGCAACCAGGCCTCGCAGATCCTCGCCGAGCTGCTCGGCTGGGGCCAGGCCACGTTCGCCAACACCATCAGCATCGACGGCGGCACGGCCACGGTCATCCGCGAAGCCGACGGCGGCCTCGAGACCGTGTCGACGACGTTGCCGGCGATCATCACCACCGACCTGCGCTTGAACGAGCCGCGCTACGCCTCGCTGCCCGGCATCATGAAGGCCAAGAAGAAGCCCCTCGAAGAGATCGAGCTCGCCTCGCTCGGCGTCGACACCGCGCCCAAGGTCAAGGTCGTCGGCTTCGAAGAGCCGCCCTCCAAAAAGGCCGGCCAGAAGGTCAAAGACGTCGCCGAGCTCGTGCAGAAGCTGAAGACCGAAGCAAAGGCGATCTGAGCCCGGTGGCGACGTTGTCGTCGTCACCTGCTCGACCCGCCGCTCCGATTCGCGCGCAGATTCTCGCGCACAAAACTTTCCCTCTTTGCAAGGACTGAAGCCATGGCCACCCATCTCGTTGTCGTCGAGCACGCCGCCGGCAAACTCGTCAAAGCCACCCTCTCCGCGATCGCCGCTGCGCAAAAAGTGGGTGGCGACGTCCACGCCCTCGTCCTCGGCAAAGACGCCACCACCGTCGCCGCCGAAGTCGCGCCGTATGTGAAGAAGGTCCACGTCGGCGAAGGCGCTGGCGACCGCCTGGCCCAGCCGTGGGCCAAGGTCATCGCCGACGTCAGCAAGAGCTTGAGCGCCACCCATGTGTGGGCTGCGGCCTCGGGCTTCGGCAAAGACGTGCTGCCCCGCGTGGCCGCCCGCCTCGGCGCCGGCATGGCCTCAGACATCAGCGCCGTCGTCGACGAAAAGACCTTCAAGCGCCCGATGTGGGCCGGCAACATCGTCGGCACTGTCGAGATCACGACGGCCATCAAGGTGGTCTCGGTGCGCCCCACCGAGTTCACGCCGCCCGCGCCCGGCGCCGCCGGCGAGGTCGGCAACGTCGCCGTCGACCCCGGCACCAGCAAGATGACCTGGCTGAAGTTCGACGCCGTCGTCTCCGACCGTCCGGCGCTCAGCGATGCCCGCGTCGTCGTCTCCGGCGGCCGCGGCTTGAAGGGTCCCGAGGGCTTCAAGACCATCGTCGAGCCGCTCGCCGACGCGCTCGGTGCGGCCATCGGCGCCTCGCGCGCGGTGTGCGACGCCGGCTGGGTGCCCAACGATTGGCAGGTCGGCCAGACCGGCAAGGT
>JBKJNL010000970.1:0-4613 GCA_046593615.1 Myxococcota bacterium
CCACATCCTGTGGAGAGGGGGGCCGGGGGGGAGAGGTCGGCAGCTCAAAAGCTCGCGCCGACGCCGACGCCGACGCCGACACCTCCGCGCTCGACCTCTCTCCTCCGGCCGCTCTCTCCATGAGGACATGGAGAAAGGGGAGGAGTCCTGCTGACTGACGCGCGCGGCAGCCACACACCAAAAGAATCGGCCCCGCGCCAGCAAGCTGGGGCGGGGCCGATGGCGGCGCTGACGTCGAGCGCCAGAGAGTCGGCTCAGAACACGTAGCGGAGCGCGACCTCGGCGTGCAGCGGGGACTCGCGCGACAGCGCCTGGCCGAACTGCGTGGCGCCGCCCGCCGGCAGGTCGCGGTTCTCGAACGTCGTCGCCGGCCGCGAGTTGAAGACGTTGAAGACGTCGGCGATGAGCCAGATGTCTTGCGTCGTCAGCTGCTTGAGCCGCCAGGCCGCGCGCACGTCGAGGAAGAACGTGTCGGGCGTGCGGAATTCGACGTCGTCATCGGGGTCGTCGACGTCCTTGGGGTCGAAGCCGGCCTGGGCCCGGCGGTCGAGGAAGTCGCCGTAGAAGTTGTTCAAGAACAGCTTGGTCAACGGCCGGCCCGACTGGAAGCGGCCGGTGCCGCCGACCTGGAAGCCGAGGGGCAGGTCGTAGCTCATCGTGCCCTGCAGGCGGTGGCGCACGTCGTCTTCGAGGAAGCCGTACTCGAGCTCGCGCTGCGTGGGGTTGTCAAAGGCATAGGAGATGTAGCGCTCGCTGGTGCCTTCGGTGCGCGACAGCGTGTAGGTGAACAGCGCCTGCCAATCGTCGCTCAACCGCTTTTCAAAGACGAAGTCGACGCCGACATATTGGCGCATGGCCTCGTCAGGCGTGCCCACGGAAAAGATGAACCGGGGCTCACCGTTGTGGAAGCCGACCGCGTTGTCGCCACGCTCGTTCCAGATGACGTTCGATTCGTCGTCTTCGAACTGGTTCTGCGTGCGGCGGTAGGTGAAGTCGATGCCGACGGCCGCGTTGTCGATGATCTCGCGCTGCACGCCGAAGATCAGCTCGTGCATGTTGGGCGGCACCATGTTTGGCTTGAAGACGGTCGCGTTCGCGCCGCCCTCTTCACGAACAAAGATGTCGTACTGCTCGGTCGCCGGGTTGAAGGCAAAGGTCTTCGACGCCAGGCTTCGACCCACGAAAGAAGGCACGGTCAGCAGGCCGGTTTCGTTGTAGTAGAAATATCCGCCGCTGATGCGGGTCTTGCCGTCGCCGAAAGGGTCCCAGGCGGCGCCGATGCGCGGCGAGAGCGAGTTGAAGTTGAAGATCTCGGTGCCGCCGTCTTCTTTGTCGTTGTAGGCGCGCGACGAATCGAAGCGCAGGCCGGGGCGCAGGGTCAGCGACCGGAGCGGGCGCCACGTGTCCTGGATGAACGCCGAGAACACGTTGGCGGTGACCAGCTTCTGCAGCGGCGCGCTGTAGATGGTGCGCTGGAAGCGGTCGCCTTTGCCGTCGATGGTCGAGCCGTTCTGGTCAATGCCGCTGTCGGTAAAGGTCTCGCCGCCCGGAATCCAATCGTTGGTGGTGTTGAAGGTGCCGGTGAGCTCGACGCCGCCTTTGAACTCGTGGTCGCCGAGGAAGCCGTCGAGGAAGTACGACAACGACGACGACGCCATCAGCCGGTAGCGACGGTCGTCGGTCAACAGCGTGTCGTTGACCGTCGAGGTGCCCGTGGTCTGGTTGGTGTGGCCGGCGGGCGCGTCTCGGGCGCAGGCGTCGAAGTCGCCGTTGCAGCCCATCGGAAAGATGTAGAGCTGGTCAGCGCCGTAGCCCACCTGGCTCTTCCAGAAGAGGTTGTCGGTCAACGTCGTCTCCGACGAAGCCACGATCTTGGCGCCACCCTGAAAGCGCTGGCGCTCGGCGTCGGGATGCACCGATGAGTCCTGCTGCTCGTTGGTGATCCACGTCGGGTCACCCTGGATGACCAGCGTGAGCTTCTGCCACGGCAGCACCTGCCACTTGAGCTTGCCGAGGCCGTAGAACGCGTTGAAGGTCTGCGGCGGAATCTGGAAGTCGTCGCCGAAGGGTGACGCCGTCACCGGGGTCTCCGTCGTCTGGTCGACGTATTGGCCCGACAAGAAGAACCACAGCTTCTTTCGGATGATGGGGCCGCCGACGCTGAGGTTGACGTTGCGCTCATCGCTGTTGTTGATCTCGCCGTCGTCGAGCAGCTGCAGCTCTTTGGGTGAGAGATAGACCGAGCCGTCGAGCGAGAATTCGTCGCCGCCTGACTTGGTGACGATGTTCATCACGCCGCCGGTGGTCGAGCCGTACTCGGCGTCCATGCCGCCGGTGATGACCTCGAGCTCGCCGATGGCGTCGAAGTTGAAGTTGGTCGAGAAGGTCTGCGTCACCGGGTCGGTGATGTTCAGCCCGTCGAGCAGGTAGACGTTCGACTGCGGCGAGCCGCCGTGGATCGACGGGTTGCCCGGGGCCTGGCTGCCGTCGACGGTGCCGGGCGTGAGCAGGGCGACGCTCTGGTACGAGCGCGCCGTCGCCGTGCGGTCGGTGAGCTCGGGCGTGATCGACGTGCCGCGCGAGGTGCGGGTGGTGTCGACCATCGGCCGCGTCGCCGTCACGCGGATGACCTGGGCGTTGTCGCTCGGGTCGGTGGGGCGCTCGAGCAGGTATTCGCGGTCGACCTTGGCGTCGAGGCCGACGTAGAGGTCCTTCTCTTCGAAGCCGCGGTACTCCGGCGACGAGAGCGTCACCGTGTAGCTGCCGGGGTCGAGGTTCGGGAACCGGAACTGGCCGTCGGCGTCGGTGACGGTCTCTTTCGTGCCGCCGATCATCTGAGGCGACTGCAGCGTGACCCGCACGTTGGCGATCGGGTTGCCTTGTTCGTCGATGGCGTAGCCGCCGAGCTCGCCGGTCTGGGCGGCAAACGCCGGCGCCGACGCCGTCAGCACGGCCAGCGCGAGCGGGAGGAGCGGCGCCGGGCGGAGACCGCGCAGGCCGAGGCGGAAGCGAAAGGTGCAGATGAAATTCAGCATGGGTTTGATCTCCATTGGTGGGGTCACTGGAGGTCGAGGGTCAGCGCGTAGCGGACCTCGACATCTTCCGGATACGGCCCGTACCCGTGGACCGAGATGAAGAGGGTCTGGCCGGCGACGACGTCGAGGGACGCCGTCTCGATGGGGTCGGTGCTGGCGCCGGCATCGCTCAAGATGTCGCCGGCGTCTGACGACGGCAGCGCCGACCAGACGATGAAGTCGACGTCGAGGCCGGCGACGACCGGCGCCGCGGGGCCCTGGCCAAAGGTCAGGCTCAGGTCGAGGGTGCCGTCGGTGGCGACCGTGACGACGTAGACGTCGATCTCGGTGGCGCCAAAGGCCGTGCCGACGATGGTCGGGTCGCCGCCCTCGGGGGTGACCTCGCCGGCGACGGTGATCGGCAGGTCGGCGCCGAGCACGCCGAGGGTGTTCGGGAACAACGGCTGGTCACTGACCTCGTCGTCCGACAGGTGCAGCGTCAATGTCCAGGCGATGTCGGCGGGGCCGAAGTTGACGACCGTGAGCAGCACCTCCTGGCCGCCGACGACGACCTCGGTGAGCGTCTCGGGGTTCGCCAGCGTGCCGCCCTCGGTGTTCTGGAAGTCGGCCTCGTTGAACGGGTCGAAGCTGTCGGGGAACCGGAAGCCCGGCCGCACGATGTAGACGTCGGCGTCGGTGTCCTGGTCGGCCCAGCTGAGCGTCGCCGTCAGCACACCGGCGCGGGCCGCGGTGAAGCGCACGATGTCGACGTCGAACACGCCGCCGGTGCCGCTGACGACGAGGGTGTTCTCTGACAGCAGGCCGCCCTGCTGTGCTGTGGCCACGCTGTCGTTGGGCTCGAGCTCGGTGAGGCTCGGCACGAACACGCCCGAGCAGGCGTCGCCGGCGCCGACGGCGTCGCTGTTCTTCTGGTCGACGTTCCTGACGTCGGGGCAGTTGTCGAGGCCGGTGCAGGTCGGCGTCGCGCGATCGCGGGCGGTGGCGTTGTTGCAGAAGCCGTCGCCGTCTTGGTCGTCGTCGCAGGCGTCGCCGATGGCGTCGTCGTCTTGGTCGGCCTGGTCGGCGTTTGCGACGCCGGGGCAGTTGTCGAGGGTGGCGTCGGCGAATTCGTCGCCGTCGGGGTCGGCGGCGTCGTTGCAGGCGTCGCCCACGCCGTCGCCGTCGGTGTCTTGCTGGTCGACGTTGGCCACGCCGGGGCAGTTGTCGGGCCCGCGGCAGCCGTTGGGCGGCGCGACGACGACGTCACAGAACTCGTCGAAGTCGGGATCGATGACCGCGCAGTCGGCGGCGTCGGTGCCGGGGCCGACCACGCACTCGTCGCAGGCGTCGCCGGTGAGGTCACCGTCGCGGTCATCGATCCCGACTTCGACCAGTTCTGTGACGTCGCCGTCGCGCCGCCCAGCGGCTGCCGCGGCCCCGACAACTGCCCCGGCGTGGCCAACGCCGACCAGCGCGACACCGACGGCGACGCCGTGGGCGACGCCTGCAACGACGCCGCCGATGCCGACGGCGACGAATTCGCCGACGCCGCCCTCGACAACTGCCCCGGCGTCGCAAACGCCAGCCAGGCCGACCAAG
>JBKJNL010000232.1:0-15305 GCA_046593615.1 Myxococcota bacterium
CGAGCGGCACCGACTCGGTCCCGCACGTGACGACAACCGAGACCTGCCAGTCGGCAGCGTGCCGGTCGGCTTCGACGTCGAAACGCATCACGCGCCCCTGCTGCGTGGCCTCGAGCACCACGGCCGACAAGACAGCTGCCGCGCCGGCGGTGCCGGGTGCGGCCTTGACGCTCACGCCCGGCATGTCGCCCGCGTCGACCGAGACGCACACCACGAAGCGGACAGCGTCGACGTCGTCGCGCACGTCTTTGATCTCGGGCGCCTGGCGGATCACAATCGCTTCTCGATGAAAGCGTCGCGCTTCAGCTCATCGATGTACTGCTGAAACTGCGTTTCGACTTCTTTTTCGTACAGCCGCTGACGGATGTCTTCGATGGCTTTTTCGGGGTCGCCGGGGGCGTCGGCGACGTGCTCGTCGACGATGATCAGGTGCCAGCCGAACTGCGTGCGCACCGGGCCGACGACCTTGCCGACCGGCGCCAGGAACGCCGCGCGCTCGAACTCGGGCACCATCTCGCCGCGGCCAAAGGCCCCGAGGTCGCCGCCGCGGGTCTTTGAGCCGCCGTCTTCGCTTTCGGCGGCGGCGAGCTCGCCGAAGTCGGCGCCGCCGTCGAGACGGCCCCGGGCCGACAGCGCCTTTTTCTTCTGCTCTTCGACCTGCGCGGCCGGCGCGTTGGGCGGCACCAGCCAGAGGATGTGGCGGGCCTTGACCTTGGTGAAGCCGATGTCGCCGGTGGCCTTTTGCTCCTGGATGCGCGCGGTCTTCACCTGGGCGTCGTCGACGTTGACGCGGCTCTTCACCTTGATTTGCACGATTTTCATCTTGGTCAGCTGCTTTTTCAGCTGTTCCTTGTATTCATCGAGCGTCATTCCCTGGCGAGCCAGTGCCTGCTTGAGTGTGTCTTCCGTGAGGTTGTTTTCCTTCATCGTCTGCAAGACGATGCGGTCGACCTCGGCGGCGGTGACGTCGATGCGCAGCTTCTTGACCTCGGCGTCGAGCAGCTTCTCGGCGATGAGGGTGTCGAGCACCTGGTTGCGGCGCTCGCGCATCACTGCGGCCTGATCGACGCCGTCGGGCACGGGTTGGCTGCGCCCCAGCTGCTCGACGATGCCCTCGAGCTCCGACGACAAGACGATGCCGTTGTCGACGACGGCGACCACGCGCTCGACGACGATGCCCGGCGCCGCCGGTGTCGCTGCCGGCGTCGCAGCGGGTGTTGGCGCAGCCGGCGTTTGCGCAGCAGCGGGCGGGGGCGCGGGCTCCTGGGCGGCGGCACGGCCGGCAGAGAGGCCAGCGATCAGCGAGGCACAGACGGCGGAGAGGGCGACGACACGCATGCTCATTCCTTTGGCAGCGGCGGAATCGGGTCGACCCCGTCGTCGTGGGAGTCGAGGGACCGGGCGTTGCCCTGGTCGACGACCTCGGCGGGCGTCACCGGTGCTTCGGGCAACAGGGCCACCAGGCGGTCGACGCCGTCTTTGGCGACTTTGACGGGCGTCTCTTGCCGCAGCCCGGCGATGATCTTCTCGACCTCTTCGGACTGCCGCTCGCGCAACAGCTCTTCGTTGAGCTGATCACGCACGGCGGCCAGCGGCTCGGTGCGCTCTTCGCGCTTGTCGATGATCTGAAAGATGTGGAAGCCGTAGTCGGAGGCGACGACGTCAGAGACCTGTCCGGGTTGCAGGATGAAGCAGATGTCAAAGATGCGCGGCATCTCGCCCTGCGCGAACCAACCGAGGTCTCCGCCGAGGTCGGCCTCGAGGCCCGTCGAATATTTGTGCGCGGCCTGCTCGGTGGTCAGCTTGCGGCCCCGAATCTCGTCGAGGACGTGCTTGGCCTCTTCGGCGGTGCGCAGCAGCACCTGTCGGGCGCGCACCTGCGGCGGCCGCTTCTCGTGGGCCACGGTGGTGTCGTAGCGGGCCTGGATGTCGACCTCGGTGATGGGCGGCAGCAGTGCCAGCCGCTCGCGCAAGAACGCGTCCTGCGTCAGCCGGCGGCGGATGCCCTCGCGAAACGCGTCGAGGGTCAGCTGCTCGGCGGTCAGCACGCTTTGAAAGCTGCCGGGCGCATAGCCGTCGGCGCGCTTGCGCACCTCGCGGTCGACGGCCTCGCTGCTCACGGTGACGCCGGCCTTTTTCGCGCCCTGCAAGATGAGCTCTTCGTCGACGATCTGCTCGAGGATCTGTCGGGTCACCAGCTGCCGGCCCTCGCGGTCGGGCACGCGCGCCACGCCGCGCTGGGCCAGGGTCGCCAGCACGCGGCGGTCGTCGATGACGGCGTCACCGACGGTGGCGATGGGGTCGCGCTTGCGCTGGCCGGGATCGGCGGGGCAGGCGCTGCCAAAGCCGACGACGCCGCCGAGGCCGACGACGACGACCGGCAACCAGGGCAGGGACATGAGCACGCGCGCCATCGTCAGCTCCTGAAGAGGCTCAACCGGGGAACGGTGTCGGTGTCGGTGTCGGCTTGGGCTTCGGCGCTCCTGTCGGCGATCCCGGGGGACCAGACGGCGCATCGTCGTCGTCGTCGCCGACCGGCGGAGCGGGCGGAGCGGGGGGCTGGCCCATCGAGCCGTGGCCGTGTCCGTCGTCGCCGCCTTCGCCCTGCAGGGCCGCGGGGTTCACGTCGATCTTCAGCAAGCTCAGCTTCTCGGGGAACGTCTTGACGCCGTACTTGGTGCGCAGCTCGTCGATGAAAGCGTTAAAGGCCGCGGTGCGCTTCTCTCGGTACACGACGTTCTTGATCTGGTTCTTCACCTGGTCGAACGAGCGCTCGATCGCCTTGCGCTTGCCGGTGCGCTTGAAGAGATGCAGCGCCTCTTTGTGCTCGAACACCGGCGACACCGCATTCTGCTCGTCCGACGAGAACAGCCAGTCGGCGGCGGGCTGGCCGAAGCGGGTGACGGCGTCTTCGCGCGACAGGTAGCGGAGGTCACCGCCGGCGGGCTTGCTGGCTTCGTCGGTCGAGACCTTGGTGACGAGGTCTTTCCAGGCGTTGCGATCGTCTTTTTTCTTCGGGTCGCTGGCCTGCTTGTGGGCTTCGTCGATGGCCTTTTTCGCCGCGCCCTTGTCCGTGGCGCCGCCTGCAGAGCCAGCGACGGTGATGACGCTGGCGCGCACCATCTCGGGCTTCTGGTAGTCGGCCTTGTGGGCCTCGAAGTAGGTCTGCAGCTCGGCGTCGGTGATGTCCTTGAGCTGCACGCGGCCGTCGAACTCTTCGCGCGTCAGCTTCTGCACGATGATCTTCTTGACCGCCTCTTCAACCTCGGGGTCGTCGGCGTAGCCCCGGGTCTCGGCCTCGTGGGCCAGCACCTCGAAGCGGACCTGCGAGTCGAGCAGCTCTTGCTTCTTGTCGGCCTCGGCATAGCGCGCGCGGACGAAGGGGCTCTGCTCTTCGAGCTTGTGCTGCAGGTCCTCGATGGTGACCTTGTCACCGCCGATGGTGGCCACGACCTCGCCGGTCTTTTCGTTCTTCTTGGCGGGCTTTTTGGCGTCGCCAGCGGCGGGCCCGCAGGCCACGGCGACGGCGGAGGAGAGCAGGGCGGCGGTGAGGAGCTGGCGCATCCCCGAGCGGTAGCACAGGGGCCCCCCCTGCCAAGCGGGCCGACGGCGCCGCCGGTCGCTCGTCGAGCCTCTCGCGAACACCCGACGCGCAGCCTTGACCGGGTCGGTTCCCGTCGTCCACGGTGCGCCGGGGGGGGGCGTTCGTCTGGAGCATGCGTGCACGTTCTTGTTCTGGCCCTGTTGGCTTTCACCCCGGCCGACGTGCCCGAAGCGACGAAGGAGCCGGGGCCGTTCGCCGCACCAGCGCTTGAGCCAGGTCGCGACGCAAGCTTCCGCTTGATCGTCACCGCCGGCCTCGACGGTTTGAAGGGCGGCGGCGAGGCCTTTTTCGGCGCCGATCTCTTCCAGGGCGGAGCCGACGCGCCGATCGCGTTCGACACCGTCGACCACTCCGCCTTTCGCCTCGGCGACTGCCTCTACTTCGCCGATGGCGCCCTCACCGCCGCCGACGTGGTCTCGGCAGCGGGTGCACCCGTCGAGGCGCGCGACGCCGGCCACGCGCTGTTCGGCCCCAGCTCGATCGCACTCACCCGCAGCGCCGACCCCGGCACCGACGACGTGTTGGAGCGCGCGTTGGCAGCGGTCCGCCGCCCGGTGGCCATAGAGCGCCGCACGCTGGGCGGGGTGACCGTGATCGCCGTCGATGCTTCGCCGGCCTCTCCGGCCGGCTGGCCTGCCGTCGTCGCCGACCTCGACGACGTCGCCGTGGCCCACGGCTCCGTCGCTGCTGACGGCGGCCAACGCGCGATCGTGGTGTTCGAGCGTCGCAAGAGCGCGTCAGCTCGCACGTTTGGCATCGTCGACGCGCTGCTGCAGCAGACCGGCATGCCGCCCACCGGGTTCGTCGATGTCGGCGGCGCTCTGTCGTCGGCCCGCGACACGAGCGTCGTGACCGCCCGCGCCGTCCGACAGTTGTTGCTGGCGCGCAAGCCGCTCGCGCTCGCGATGGGCCGGGCCGAGCTCGGCGCTGTCGTCGCCGATCCGGCGCTGCTCGACGGCGCGCCCTACGTCGTGGCCGCCGATTGGGGTGCCGCGTCGACGCGACCCGAGGTCGTCAGAGAGGCCGACCTTGCGGAGCACCGCCTGGCCTTTGTCGCGCTCGGCGAGCTGGGCACCCGCGCGCGCGCGCTGCTCCCGTCCGGAGCGCGCGCGTTGTCGTCGGCGGAGACCGCGGCCGTCGCTGGCGCCGTCTCCGCCGAGGGCAACGCCAGCTTCGTCGTCGGCATCGGCGTGTCCGCCGAGGGTGTCGAAGACGCGCTGTCATCGGGTAACTTCGACGCGGTGATGTCGCTGACCGGCGGCCGCGTGGCCGCCCTCGCGGCCGTCGACGACATCGACCTGCGTGAGAACCACCGCCAGAACCTGCACGCCGGGCCGACGCTCATCCGGGCCTCCGCAGCCGACGTGGGCGAAGTCTTTGTCTGGCTCGACCCCACCGGACGCGTCGAACGCATCCGCACCGTGCGCCACGCCGTCATCGACGACGGCGCCGAGGCCGACGACGCCCGCGCGGCGCTCGACGAACAGGTCCGCCGCACGACCAACACCCGGGTCATGCGTTCCGGGGCCGCTCTGGCCCAGGTCGGGCTCCCGCCGCGCAGCGACGTCGGCGACGGACAGGGTCGCTCGGGCCCGGGGCCCGCGGCGCGCGCGTGGACCGGCGCCGACCTCGACTGGCTGCGCGGAGCCTTGTTGCGCGATGCGCTGGGCGCCGAGCTGTCGCTTTTGCCCCATGGGCCGCGCCCGGTGAGCGTGCACGGCGCCGTGCCCCCCGAGCTCGCGCTCGCCTGGTTGTCCCAGCGCGCGGCGGTCTCGACGACACGCATTCGCGGCGGCGATCTCGCAAAGGTCTTTGACGCCATCAAGAAGGGCAGCCTCGACGTCGTCGTCACCGGCGCCGATGCCCCGGCGGGCACCGTGGCGCAGCGGCCCCTGAACCTGCTCGAGTGGTACCTCGTGGCGCTGCCCCGGGAAGTCGCGGCCAGCCTAGACCGCCTCGGCGTCGCCCACGACGACAGCGCCTCCGCCGCCGCTTCCGTCGACGACGTGGTGGCGCGGGCTCTCGGCGAGGGGCTCGATGCCGAGCGCTGCGCGCGGCTGATGCGCGGCCACGCTGGCGCCGCCGTCCACGCATTCTTCGTCGACGTCGCCGACGTCGCCGGCTCGGTGACCGCGCAGACCGCCGTTGGCGAAGCGGCCCTCGTCCCCGTGCACGACGCGCGCTTGAGCGCCCCCGACGCGCTGGCCTTTGCCGTCGATGGCGTCGTTCGACTCGGCTACGACGGGCCCCAGACCTTTGTGACGCTCATCGGCACCAACCGCTACGCCAGGACGACCCTCGACGACGGCGACACCGTCATCGAAAAGGAGCTGCGCGATCAGGCGCTGCTCGAGGCTGAGCTCGGTCTGCAGCTCGCGCGTCTGCTGCAGACGTCGCCGACGTTGACGCCGCTGCCGCTGCTGCGCCTGGCGTACGAGTCGGAGTGGACCCCCGCCGAAATCGTCGGCGACGACGGTTCTGTTGTCGTGCTGCCGAGAAGCAGCAAGGTGCGTGGCTTCGTCGGCGCCGTCATCACGCCCCTGCCGATTCTCGATCGGGTGCGCCTGGGTGGTGTCATCCAGAACGACCTGGTGGCCGTGAAGAAGGGCATCGACGTCGGCGCCGAAGCCGCCATCGAGGGCAACTGGAAGGTGTGGGGCACCAGGCTGCACCTCGACTCGTTCGCCCGCGCGTTTCTGCCCGACCCCGTGCGCGACGGCGACGACGAGCTCGGCCTGGTCTCGCAGACCGTGGGGCGCGTCGACATCGCCCTCTTTGGCGATGTCCGCCTCTCGCTGTTCGCCGACGCCTACGTCGCCTCGGGAAAGCTCGAGAGCACACGCGGACCGGCCTGGAGCGTCATCACCGGCGCTTCGCTGGGGTCGGCGACGCGCATCAAATTCCTCCCCTTCGGGAGCTGAGCGAAACCACGAAGGAGCTGCGGCATGGGCGATGAAGCGGAGTCGGTCCTCGCGGTGATCGGACCGACGGCGTTGTTGTTGAGCGGGGTGGCCCTGGTCATCACGTCCATCAACTGGCTGCTGCGCCGACGGAAGAACCGCATCGTCCTCGGCGTCGAGCTGGTGATCTTCATCTCGGCGTTGATTGCCTATTCAAAGACAGCGCATTGGCGGTCGTGGAGCGGGCTCCAAGAGGGGTCGCGCGAAGTGCTCGGCCAGGTGCTCACCACGACCTGGGTGGCCGCGCTCGCTTTCGTCGTGAACGCCCTGCTCGGCCGCTACGTGCTTGAGGCCAGGAAGCTGCACGACGGCTCACCGGCCATGCCCCGGCTGCTGCGCGATCTGGCCTCGCTCGGGCTGTACGCCGGGGCCGGCATGATGGTCGTCCACTTCGTCTTCAACAAGCCCGTGACGGCGCTGGCGGCGACGTCGGGGGCGCTGGTCTTCATCCTGGGTTACTCGGCGCAGTCGACGTTGGGCGAGGTCTTCTCGGGTCTGTCGCTGAACCTCGCCGAGGCCTTTCGCAAGGGCGATTGGGTCAAGATCGGTGAGTCGATGGGCATGGTCGTCGACCACAACTGGCGCGCCCTGACCATTCGCACCAAGGACGGCAACCTCGCCATCGTGCCCAACAGCGTCGCGGCCAAGATGACCATCCTCAATTATTCGCTGCCGGCGCCTGAGTCGCGCGGCATCGTTGAGGTGCTGCTCGACTACTCGATCGCCCCGGCGCGAGCGACGCAGATCCTGGTCGACGCCATCAGCGAATCGCCGTTCGTCCTCGAGAAGCCGCGGCCCAAGGCTGTGCCCCACAGCTACGGCGAGCTGGGCATCAAGTACAAATGCAAGTTCTGGTGCAAGCACGGCGGCGACGTCGGTGACGCCGAGGTCGATGTCCTCTCGACCATCTGGCACGCGCTGGAGCGAAACGGTGCCGCCATCGCCTTTGACCGTCACCGCTCGGGAACCACCGTGCGGGAGCCTGCGGCCAAAAGCGACCACAGCCCGTTCGCGCTGGCGCGGCGCGTGAGCCTCCTTCGCCAGCTCTCCGACCCGGAGATAACGACGCTGGTCGCCGCGGCGCGGCGCTTCACCTTTGGGCCGCCAGAACGGATCATCCGCCAAGGCGACGAAGGCGGCTCGATGTTCCTCATCGCCGAGGGCGCCGTCGAGGTCGGCATTCGCCAGGACGACGGCGCCCTGCAGGTCGTGGCCACGCTCGGCGCCGGCGAGTGCTTCGGCGTGATGTCGCTGCTCACGGGCGAGCGGCGCTCGGCGACGGTGCGGGCCAAATCCGTCTGCACGGTCTTCGAGATCGAAAAGTCGGCCCTGCGCGCCGTCTTCGATCAGAACACCGGCGCCATCGAGGCCATCGCCGAGCATGTGGGGCAGATGCAGCTCGACAACGAGCAGAAGAGCGCCGCGCACAAGAGCAGCCGCGAGCAGGACCTTTCGCGCAAAGCCAGCCTGGTCTCATCGGTCGTCGGCCGCATGCGCGACTTCTTTGCCGAAAAGACCGGAAAGCTGCGGGGCGATGTCGGCGGGCGCTTCTGACGTCGAGCTGGGCCTGACCTCAGCGGCCGCCCACGTGACGTCGCAAGAACTCAGCGGTCGTCGTCGTCGTCACCGTCGCTCGCTTCGTCATTGTCGCCGTCGTCGCCGTTGTCGTCGCCTTCTTCGCCGTCCATCGCGCCGAGCAGATCGTCCGACGAGGCGATCAAGCCGGCGAGGTCGCCTTCGCCGTGCAGCGCGGCGATCGCGGCGAGCAGGGGTGCGATCAGCACCGGGTCCATCGGTTCGCCGAGCAGCGGCGCCAGCAGCTTCAGCGCCAACAGCCGCGCCTCTTCCCAGGCTTCTTCGAGCCCGGCGGGAATTTCGACGTCGACGGCCAGCCGCACGAGCTCCAGGCTGCCCGCCGAGCCCACGAGGGCCGTGCGCTCGAAGCCCTCGCGGGTCGCCGCCAGGGCCACCAGGGCGGGGAACAAGCGCAGCCCTTTGGGTCCGGCTTCGTCACCGTCGATGGCATCTCTGACGACGTCGAGGGCGTCGGGGCGGCTGTCTTCGGGCGCCGTCGCCAGCGTGCGCAGGGCGTCGCGCAGGGCCGAGGGGATCTTGTCGTCGGCGAGGGCGCGCGCCACCGGCAGCGGCAGCGAACCGGGGAACTCGATGATCATGCTTCGTCGTCGTCAGCGGAGCCGAAAAAAGAAAGCGGGTCTTGAAGACCCGCTCGCTCATCACTGCCGGTCTTCTCAGACCTCTGCAGGCCGAACCTGCTGCGCGCTCACGCCGCGGCGGCGTCGGGCTTGTTCTTGACCTTGGTGGCCGCCACGGTGACTTCGGCGCCGAGGCCCGAGCCGATGCGCATCTTGTAGAAGGAGCGGTAGACGAAGATGGCGCTGATGATGAAGAACACCACGCCGAGGCCGTAGCGCAGCGGCAGGTTCTGGATGCCGATGGCGAGCTCGGCGGCCAGCAGGCCGAACAGCGACGTGAACTTGATGACCGGGTTCATGGCCACCGACGACGTGTCCTTGTAGGGGTCGCCGACGGTGGCGCCGACGACGGTGGCGTCGTGCAGCGGCGTGCCCTTCATGCGCAGCTCGACCTCGACCATCTTTTTGGCGTTGTCCCAGGCGCCGCCCGCGTTTGCCATGTAGTTCGCCTGGAATAGGCCGAACAAAGCAATCGCGATCAGGTAGCCGATGAACAACCACTCGTTGAAGAAGGCGAACGAAAGGGCCGAGAAGAACACAGTCAAGAAGATGTTGAACGTGCCCTTCTGCGCGGCCTCGGTGCAGATCTCGACGACCCGCTGCGAGTCCTCGGTGCTGGCCTTTTCGCCGTCGAGCTTGATGTTGTCGCGGATGAACTCGACGGCGCGGAACGCGCCCGTGGCCACGGCCTGGGTGGCGGCGCCCGAGAACCAGTAGATCACCGAACCACCCAGCATCAAACCGAGCAGGAACGGCGGATACAGCAGCGAGAGATTCTCGGTGTTGTTCTTCAACCCATCGGTCAGCGTCATGACCAGCGAAAAGATGAGGGTCGTGGCGCCGACGACGGCGGTGCCGATCAGCACGGGTTTGGCGGTGGCCTTGAACGTGTTGCCGGCGGCGTCGTTGTCTTCGAGGTATTGCTTGGCCTTTTCGAAGTCGACGTCGAAGCCGAACTCCTTTTTGACGTCGGCGTGGAAGGTCGGGATGTTCTCGATCAGCGAGAGCTCGTAGACCGACTGCGCGTTGTCTGAGACGGGGCCGTAGCTGTCGACGGCGATGGTGACCGGGCCCATCGAGAGGAAGCCAAAGGCCAGCAGGCCGAAGCCAAAGATGCCCGGCGCGGCCATGATGCTGGTGGGGATGTCTTTGGCGACGAAGTAGCTGGCGCCCATCAGCACGGTGATGGCGATGCCGAGCCAGTAGGCCGAGTAGTTGCCGGCGACGATGCCCGAGAGGACATTGAGCGACGGGCCCTGGCGGCTGGCGTCGACGATCTCCTTGATGTGGCCGGCCTTCATCGAGGTGAAGACCTTGACGACCTCGGGGATGAGGGCGCCGGCGAGGGTGCCGAGGCTCATGATGGTCGCGATGCGCCACCAGAAGCCGCTCTCGGGCTCGAGGTCGCCGAGCAGCCAGCGCGTCACGCCAAACGTCGCGGCGATGGACACGATCGCTGTGACCCAGATGAGACGCGTCAGACCGAATTCGAAGTCCATCTTGGCCGCGTGCTTTTTGGCCGAATCAAGGACATAGCAAATGCCGTAGGAAGCGAGCGAGGTCAGGATCATGACCGAGCCGACGATGAACATCCAGGCAATCAGGCTGCCCTGCAGGCTCTCTTTGACCGCGAGCATGATGAAGGTGATGAGGGCGACGGCGGTGACGCCGTAGGTCTCGAAGCCGTCGGCGGTGGGTCCGACGGAGTCGCCGGCGTTGTCACCGGCGCAGTCGGCGATGACGCCGGGGTTGCGGGCGTCGTCTTCCTTGATCTTGAAGACGATCTTCATCAAGTCGGAGCCGACGTCGGCGATCTTGGTAAAGATGCCGCCGGCGATGCGCAGGGCCGCGGCCGAGAGCGACGTGCCGATGGCGAAGCCGATGAAGCAGGCGCCAGCGACGTCCTCGGGGACGAGCAGCAGGGTGGCGATCATGACCATCAAGACGATCGAGACGAGCACCAGGCCGATCGACATGCCGGCCTTGAGCGGGATGGCGTAGGCCGGGTAGGGGCGGCCCATGAGCGCCGCGAACGCCGAGCGGCTGTTGGCGTAGCAGTTCATGCGCATGCCAAAGGCGGCGATGAACACCGAGCCGCCGATGCCGATCAACGAATAGGCGAGCACGATGAGCACGCCGAGGGGTCCCATCTTCAGCGGGTGCATGATGCCGAAGTAGATGACCATGACGACCGAGATCATGATCCAGAGCTTGGCGATGAACTTGACCTGCGTGATCACGTAGGTTTTGCAAGTCGCATAGATCAGCTCAGAGATGTCGAGCATTGCCTTGTGAACAGGCAGCTTCTGGACCTGCATGAACATGACGATGCCGACGGCGAGGCCGATCAGCGAGATCAGGATGCCGCCCCAGAGCAGGTTCGACGCCGGCATGCCGGCGAGGGTGACGGCGCTGAACGTGGGCAGCCGGATGTCGGCCTCGCTGGCCGACGCCGCGGTCGACGGCAGGAGGGCGGCCAGGGCCGCGAGCCAGGGCCGGATCTGCCCCAGAGCGGGAAGCGAGGAACGCATAGAAAACAACCTCCAACGGGCCGCGAAAGCCGCGGCGAAGTGAGAACGCGGTGCGGCTATCGGCTTCCGACAGCGACGTCGAGGGGTTGTCGCTTTTTTGGGACCGTGTCGGCGGGTGCGCAGCGGCGTCCTGTCCCACCGTGTCGCAAGACGAACGGCCGCCGACCCGCCGCTGACCCGCCGCTGACCCGCCGCCGACCCGCCGCTGGCCCACCGCTGGCGGCGCTCAGCGCGCGAGTTGATCGAGGTAGCGCTGCTGGGCCGGGGTGTAGGGGCCCTCGGTCTGGACCAGGTCCCACAAGACGTTCTCCATCCAGAAGCGCCAGACAAAGGCCGGGAACGTCGGCGCGACGATGACCGAGTGCTCGGCCACGACATCGCCGTCGACGCTGTTGTCGAGGTGGCGGTCGTCGAGGTGGATCGACGAGCACAGCACCTTGCCGTCGTCGTCGCCGCCGACCAGCACGTACCAGAAGAGGCAGTCCTGCTGGTCGCGCAGGAAGCGCACGCTGAAGCGCGAGCCCGGGTGCCGGCTCTTGCGCGGCGACGGCGAGACATCCCACTCGCAGGCGGTGACGCTCGGGATCCTCGCCAGCAGGCGCTCGTCGGCCATCAGCGCGAGGAACGAAGCCGGCAACGCCAACCCGTGGGCTTGCAGAGCAGCCGACACCTTTGCCGTCACTGCCGTCACTGCCGTCACCGCCGTCGCTGGCGCATCCGCCGGCCCGTCATCGCCAGGCCCGTCATCGCCAGGCCGGCCGAGGCCCTCCGGGTCCTGGGGGCCTTGAGGGTCCTGGAGAAACGAGAAGCCCGGCAGGGCCGCTTCGTCGATGGGTGGCAGCCGCGACGACGCGTAGCGCTCGTAGGTGCTTGAGCACGGGCGGTACCTGCCGAGGTCGGTGCCCCACCAGGCGGTGCCGAAGAGCCGGCTCATCCGCGAACCTGCGCAACGGTCGCATCGCTGTTCATCGGCCGAGCGTGGAGGTCGCTCGCCCAACCGTCAACGCGCCGGTGGCCGCAGCGCGTGGAACTTCATCTGCGCCTTTTCGAGCCCCTGGCTCATGAGCAGCTCGACCGCGTCGGCGCAGGCCTCGACGAGAAACGCCGCGTCCGTTGCGTCCTGGCCGCGAAACGGACCGAGCACGTGGCCAACGACAGCGCCTCCCGATCGCGGCGTTCCTTCGGGTGCCTTGCTGCGCGGGTGGCCGATGCCGGCGCGGATGCGGTGATAATTGGGGCCGATGTGCTGGTCGATCGACTTGATGCCGTTGTGGCCGCCTGGCGAGCCACCGATCTTGAGCTTCATCTGCCCGAGCTCAAGGTCGAGGTCGTCGTGGACGACTACGACGTGCTCGAGGTTGATCTTGTAGAAGCCCATGGTCGGCTGCACCGATTGACCAGATAGGTTCATGAATGTCTGGGGCTTCAACAAGACGATGGATTCGCCATTGATGCTGCCCTGGCCCAGCTCGCCCTTGAACTTGCTGCCGAACGAAATCTTGTGCCGGCGCGCGAGGGCGTCGACGACCATGAAGCCGACGTTGTGCCGGGTGCTCTCGTATTCCCTGCCGGGGTTTCCCAGTCCCGCGATCAACCACATCGCAAACGCTCGCTACCTGGCGTCAAAGGCGAGGGCGTCGCCGAGCTTGAGCTTGATGCGGTCCTGGATCCAGTGGCCGTCCCACCACTCGATGGGATTCACCGGGCGGCCGCCGACCATCGTCGTGAAGTGCAGGTGGTCGCCGCCGGCGAGGCCGGTGGCGCCGGTGAGGCCGAGGGTCTCACCGCGGCGGATGGGGTCGCCTTCTTTGGCGGTGATCGACGAGAGGTGGGCGTAGAGGGTCATGACGCCGTAGCCGTGGTCGATGACGACGCAGTTGCCGTAGATGCCGAAGTAGCCGGCGTAGGCGATGACGCCGTCGTTGCCGGCGTTGATGGGGGCGCGCTCGACGCGTGCGAGGTCGAAGCCGAGGTGGTCTTGTGTGTCGACGTTGGCGCCGTCTTTTGTGTAGGTGCGGCGATCGGCAAAGGCCCCCTTGATGGCCGCGTCACCGAACGGCTCGAACGTCCTCGACCAGAGGAACTTTCCCTGCGTCTTCTTGGCCAACTCGACGAGGGCGGCGTTGTTCTGTTTGCGCAGCTCGCGGTTGAGCAGGAGGTAGTCGGCGAGCAGATCTCCGCTGCGCGTCAGGCTCGGCGTCTGCGGGAAGATCTCGCCGGTGACCTTGGCCAGGAACGGGTCCTTCAGCTCGATGACGTCTGTGCCCATGGGGCGCGGCAGGTACTTGTGGATGAACGTCGCCGTCGAGCGGTTCTGCAGCTCGTCTTCGGCAAAGATTTTGACGCGGCCTTTGACGTCGGCTTCTGGTCCGTCGTCGTCGTAGGGCAGGGCGAAGAACGCAAAGCGTCGCGTGGGCGATCCCGCTTCGCCAGAAGGCGCGGGCATCTGGAACCCCTTGAACAGCCAGGGCTCGCCGCCGTCTTTGCGTTCGACGATGACGCCGTCGTTGGCCGTGCCCGGACCGACCTCGTAGACGATGACCTCACTGCCGCCCTGGGCCACGTGCACGAACGACGACATCGGCGTCACCGTCGGCGGCGTGAGCTTCACCCTGACGGTCTTCTCGACGGTGACCGGCTCGGGGTGGCGCAACCACGAAGGCGCGCGCGTGGCGGTGGCGACGATTTTCAGCGTGCCCTCGGTCAGCTCGGGCATCACCTCTTTGCCGATGACGACGTCGATCTTCGACTCGATCGGCCCCGGCGGATCGAACGGCGACGTCGGCGCCGGCGCGTGGAATTCGCCGAGGGTGCGCTTGGCCAGGCCGGCGCCTTCGATGGTGACGACGACGTCGACGACCCCGCGCACGGGCTCTTGCACGTTGATGGCAAAGGCGGCGCGCTTGCCGACCGACTCTGGCGCAGCGATGACAACACGCGGCTCACCGCCGACCTTGCCCGCGCTCCACACGGCGTAGCCGACGCCGGCGGCGGCGACGAGAAACAGCAGGGCCACGAGGGGCGCCTTGGAACGCCTGGGCTTCTCTCCGAACGTCATCGCAAAGCTCCGTCTCGATCTTGAAAGGCTCTGGCGAACGGGCCGCCGCCACCGGCTGGGTCGGGGCTACGTGCGCGCACCGTCGTCGATGGTCAATGCGTGGGTGATCAACGCGAGGTGGAATTTGCGTTCATCGCTGTCGGTGACGCTCTCGAGCCGCTCGTTGATGCGCGTGACGACCAGGCTCGCCAGCAGCAGCAAAGCGGCGCCGTCGTCGAGGGCCGCTTTGGCGATCGGGTGGGTCGAATCGACGAGGACCGCGGCCCGCTTCTTTTCGATGAGCACGGGCGCCTTGCCACGGCCGCGCTCGACGATCAGCCGCGACAGCTCGAGGTCGCCGGTGAGCCGCTCGCTGCGATCGCGCACGGTGGTGATGGTCGACAGCAGGCGATCGCGCAGGCGCATTTCGTCCGACGGCGGTGTCGGCTCGGTCCGCTCGGTCGGCGCGGGCTTGTGCGGCGTCGCCGTCGTTTTCGTCGTCGTCGTCGTCGTCGTCGTCGTCGTCGTCGTCGTCGCCTTTGGCGGGCGCGGTGGCTCGGCGGCGATCTCCTTTTGCAGGCCATAGGCGCGCAGCACCCGCGACAACGACGGCGGCTGCTCGGCGACCGCCGTCGTCACCGAGATGAAGCCGCCGTCGTCGACCGGCAGCACCTTGGCTTCGACCAACCGCGCGCGCAGCGCGCCGAGGCCCGGCACGCCGGCTTCGGGGCCGGCGAGGCGCAAGGCCAGCAGGGCGAGCCAGCTGCGCAGCACCCGGCGCCGCTCGGCCGCGGCCGGATCGGCGGCCCCGTCGTCGTCGACGTGGCCGCGGGCGTGCTGATCGAGGGCCAGGTGCCAGAGCACGCCGGCTTCGCGGGCGATGCTGGCGCGCAGCTTGTCGTCGACGCGAGACTTTTCGAAGTCGCGGGTCACGGCGCCCTCGCCGAACAGCACGCCCTC
>JBKJNL010000380.1:0-8177 GCA_046593615.1 Myxococcota bacterium
TTCTGGCCACCTCGAGGCCGGCCGACAGATCGGTGCCGCCTTGGGGCACCGACTCGGGAGCGAGGTCGCGCAAGAAGAGGCGCACCGCTTCGCTGTCGGTGGTGAGCGGGCATTGCAGAAACGCGGTGCCGGCAAAGGCGACGACGCCGACGCGGTGCTCGGCGAGGCGGTCGAGGGCGGCGCCGATCTCGGCCTTTGCCCGCTCAAGGCGGTCGGGCAGCACATCGCGGGCGCGCATCGAGCGCGAGACGTCGACGACGAACAGCACGTCGAGGCCCTGGCGCGGCAACAGGCGGGGTTGACCCTCGGTGAGCGGCCCGGCGACGCCGATGGCCAACAGCAACGCGGCGACAACGACGACGAATGCCCGCAGGCTGCGCCGTGTCGATGACGCGCCGGCGACGACGGCCGGCACGAGCCCCAGATGCACGAGCTGCGACAGGCGTCGTGCGCGACGACGGGCGTCGAACACCGCCAGGCCCGCCAAGAGCGGGACCGCGACGAGCAACGTCAGCAGCAGGGGAGAGGCGAAGCGCACGGCGTCCATGGTGCTCAACGTCGGGGTCGATCGGCAACCGGGGCCCGCGCGTCGAAGTGGGGTCGCCGAGAGGCACGAGCAAAAGAAAACAGGCGCCAAAAGGCGCCTGTTCCTGTGAGGTTCAACATCGCGCGACGTCGTCAGACATCGCTCGACGTTGCCGTCGACGTCATGCGGCGCTCAGGGCGCGGCGCAGATGCCGCCGGCCTTGCACGACTCGCTCGACCAGCGGCCGAGGTAGTAGAGCAGGTTGTCGAGGTCCTGGCCGTCGAAGCCGAACAGGTCGTCGAACGACGCGGGCGAGGGGCCGTCGTAGCCAGCGCCGAGACCAAAGGCCTGGACGTCGGCGTGGGCTGTGCGGGCCGCGACCTGACCGGCGACGCCGGTGTGGATGGGCAGGTCGGCGATGTTGAAGCCGGTGGTGTCGTTGCCGAACCACACGTTCCACTCGGCCTCGCCCTCGTCGTCGAGGTTGACGCGGTAGAAGTCGGCGGTGCCCTTCTTGGTCAGCGTGAACGTGCCCGCGGCGCCGGGGGCGAACGTGCCGCCCTGGCTCTGCAGGAATTCGTTGCCGGCGAAGTTCGTGGTCTTGCCGTTCAGGTCACGCGTGATCTGCGTGATGATGCTGGCACCGAGGTCGTTGGCCGAGGTGCTGGCGATCGAGTTGATGTCGAGGGCGATGGCCACCGTGAGGTAGCGGTTGCCTTCGATGCCGTCGTGCGGCGGGGCGAAGTCGAGCAGCAGCTTGCCCGCGGCGGGCGCGCTGTCGCCGGACTGTTCGACGACGCCGTCGAAGTTGTTGCCGGCAGCGCTGACGTCGTCGAGGCCGGCCGAGAGGCCCAGGGGCACGAGGCCGACGCCGGGGATGACCGAGCCGGAGATGATGACCGCGCCGGTGGCGTAGGAGCTGACGGCCTCGCAGGTCGTGCCGCCGGGCAGGGGGCTCGGGCAAGCGGTCTCGATCGTGCTCACGTCTGCGGCGTCGCCGACGCCGGCGACGACGACTTCGAACAGGTCGACGTCGCAGCCGCTGGCCGAGAAGCCGCCGGGGGCGCAGGGCAGCTTCGGCATGTCGAGCTCGGCGGACAACGAGATGAGCGTGTCGGGCTTCAGCACGACCTCGTCGAAGTTCGGGTCGTTGGCCTGACGGGCCGCCGGGTCGAAGTCGAGGCCGGTGACGACGGCGTGGTCAAAGGTGGCAAAGAACGGCAGCACCGCGGCGAGGATTTTGCCGGCGTTGATGTTGTCGGTGTCGCCGGCGACCTCGGAGATGATCGGTCCGACCTCGGAGAGGCGGATCTGACCGGCGAGGGCCCAGGCGACGCTCGGGCCGGCCTTGTCGTTGATCGACGAGTACGTGCGCTTGAACAGGTTGTCGCCGAGGCCGATGACGAGGCCTTCGGGGAGGGGAACGACCTGGCCGCCTTCGGCGGTGATGCCGGCGATGTCGATTCTGGTGTCGATGGACTCGCCGATGATCGTGCCGAAGTTCAGGTCGGTGATGGCGGCGTTGATGGCCGTGCCGGCCAGGCCGAGCTTGATGTCACCGATGGTGTGGACTGCGCTGAAGTCGAACGTGCCCTTGACGCCGTCGACCTCGGCCGCGGCGGCCGGCGTCGGCGACGTGTAGATGATGACGTCGTCGGGCGGGTTGATGATCGTGTGCCACTGGTTGTTGTCGGGGAAGATCGACACGGCGTCGGCCGCGGTGCCGCCGGCAAAGGTGAACGAGCCATCGGCGCCGGTGACGTTCTCGGGCGAGGTGGCGCCGAACTTGGCGGCGACCTTGACGCCGGCGAGCGGCTCGCGGGTGGCCTGGTCGATGACGACGACGCGGAGGTCACCGTTGGGCACGGCGCCGTAGACCGTCACGATGCTCGTGCAGGTCGCGCCGCCGTTGGCGGTGGCCGTGACGGTGACGTCGCCCGCGGCGGTCGGAGCGGTCAGCACGCCGTTGGCGTCGATGGTGCCGCCGCCGGTCGCCCAGGTGAAGGTCGTCTGGGGGATGAGCTTGCCGCTGGCGTCATTGCCGACGCCTTCGATCTGCAGCGTGCTGCCGGCCGAGACGTAGCCCTGTGACGGCGAGAGCGTGCACTCGGGGGCCGCGTCGGGCGCCTTGCAGATGGGCAGGCCGCCGACGTAGATGCAGCGGTCGCCGTCGTTGGGGCAGTCGCCGTCGAGGCCGGACTCGCACAGGTTGCGTGGTATGCAGAGCCCGCGGCGCGGGTCGCACTTCTCGTTGATGGGGTCTTCGCAGTCGGCGTCGGAGAGGCAGAGCACCTGGATGCAGACGCCGATCTCGTCGTCGGCGGTGGGGATGCCGTCGTTGTCGGCTTCTTTGTCGCAGATCGCTCCCTGGCCGCAGTCGCGCGCGCTCTCACAGCCTTCTTCGACGACGCCGGCGTCGGGCGTGTTGTTCGCCGGCGGGGGACAGCCGGCGAGGCTGGCGATGGTCAACGCGAGCACCGCTCCGAGCGGGAGGGTGCGGGAGATGAAATGCATGGAGGCTCCTCAGAATGTCAGGGCAACGACGAAACAAGAGATGCGCGTGTCCGCACCGATCGCCGGGTTTGTACCCGCAGTGCGATCGATGCTGCAACGGCGCGAGATCGGCTCGTCGTCGTCGACGAGATGACGCGTCGCAGCAGTTGGCACCGGTCTCGTGCCTGCATTGACCGGCCACCGGCAGGCCTCTACCCCGCGCCATTCCTTTGAGGTGCCTGATGCGTGCTCTCGTCGTTCCCGCGGTGCTGGTGGTCGGTTGGTCGTTGGCGTGCCCGTCCGGCCGTACGACCGGCGAAGGCGAGGGCGAAGGCGAAAACGAAGAGCCCGTCGGGGCCGCCACCTGCGACGTCAACGGCGTCACCTTGCCCGTCGACGTCGCCGCCGACCCGCCGGTGCTGCTGGGCGGCGGCAGCCCCAACGTCAGCTGCGTTGGCACCCCGCGCGTCGTCAGCGCCAGCACCCCCGTGACCCTCGAAGGTTGCGTCGACATCTTTGGCGTCGGCAACGAGGCCTCGCGCGGCATCACGGTCTCGGTGTTCGAAGAAGGCGTGAATCCGAAGACCGGCACGCCGCTGGCGACCGGTCAGGTCTTTGTGCGCAACGACGCCAGCGCCCTCGACTGCGTCGGCCTCGACGTCGACGCCCCCGCCTGCCGCGCCTTTGATTGCGACTCCGAGGGCTTCTACCGCATGGACGGCACGGTGCCGACGCACACGCCGCTCACCATGCGCATCGCCGCCGACAACAACACCAACGTCATCGACACCTACCTCTGGGGCCTGGTGTTCTTCGACACGCAAGCCGACGAAAACGACGTCGTGAACTACGAGGCCGCCCTCATCTTCCAGTCGACGTGGGCCTCGATCCCGACGTTGTCGGGTCGCCAGATCACCGGCGGTCAGACCGTCGGCGACGGACAAGGCAACGCCGTCGTCGCCGGCGAAGTACACGACTGCGACGACGTCATCATCGAGAACGCCATCGTCGGCCTCGACACCTTTGACCCCGACACGATGACCATCGCCTACTTCAACGGCGAGGCCGACCCCAAGCCCGACCTCCGCCGCCTGACCACCGCCAGCGACGGCCTGTACGGCATCCTCAACGTCGGCACCGCCGCCGGCGCGAACGAGCACACCGTCGTCGGCGGCTACAGCACGGCGTGCGACGGCACCGACTGCACCTGCCAGTCGCTCAGCGCGCGCACCATCCTCACGTTCCCCGACTCGGTCTCGATCGTGACCCTGCGCGGTGACTTCCCCGTCATCCAGTAGCGGCCGCCAGCAGCAGCCAGCCGCCTCTCGCACCGAGCTCCGGAGCACACCATGCGCGTCGTCAACGTCGTCACATTGCTGGGCGTCGCGCTCGTCGCGCTTCTGGTGCTGCCGTCGTGCCGAGGCCGCGAGCCTCGTACCGCAGAGGGCGAGGGCGAAGACGGCGGCGTCGCCGAGGGCGAGGGCGAAGCGGCCCTCGTGCCCGAGATTGCCTGCCCCGGCGGGCCGACCTGCAGCGCGCTGCTCGACGACGGGCCCCTGCAGGCCGCCGCGGCGAAGCGAGACGTCACGCCCACCGGCTTCGAGATCGCCCGCTACACGTTCTTGCGTCGCGTCGACGACACCTCATGCGCGCCCGAGGTGCCGCTCTACGACGACGGCCACCACCACTGCGGCACGCTCAAAGACAACATCCTCGACGACTGCGGCCTCGACGGCTTGTGCTTCACCGACGAGGGCTGGTCCGGCGCCGACGCCGACGGCAGCGAAAGCGACCAGATCGATCCGGGTGAGACCACGACGGACTACTGGCTCGACTGCGGCCGCGATCGCATCTGCCCCGACAACGTCGCCGAGGTGGACCGCGCAAACGGCATCGACGACGACCTCGACGGCGCCGTCGACGACGGCCAGTACGTCGCCGAAGACGCCGACGGCAGCGAAGGCGATGGCGTCTTTCAGGCGCTGTGGATCGCCGGCTACGACAACAACCGCCCGGCCATGGGCATCAAGGACCCGCTGTGGGCGCGCGCCGTCGTGCTCCGCCAGGGCGACACGACCCTCGCGCTGTGCACCGTCGACGCCGTCGGCATCTTCTTTGACGAGCAGGAGCGCGTGACCGCCCGCATCGAAGAGGCGCGGCCCGGTGAGCTCGACCTGTTCTTGATCCAGGCGACGCACACCCACGAAGCGCCCGACACCATGGGCCAGTGGGGCTTCGCCGACTTCAACGGCGGCGGCGTCCCCGACAAACCCGGCCGCGACGAAGCCCACATGGAGCTCATCCGAAACGGCTGCACAGACGCCGTCGTCGAAGCCCTCGACGCCCTCGTCGCCGTCGACGTCAAGGTCGGCAAGGTCAACCCCGGCGTCGACGGCCTGGTGCGCGACAGCCGCGATCCCTTCATCGTCAACGACACCATCACCGCCATCTCCCTCGAAGACCAAAGCGGCGGACCCGACGACGGCGCCGTGGTCGCGACGCTGTTGAACTGGGGCAACCACCCCGAGAGCCTCGACTCCGACAACAACTTCGTCTCCTCCGACTTCGTGCACGCCGTGCGCGCGAGCCTCGAGAACGGACTGCCAGCGACGACGACGCACGCGGCCCGTCCGGCCCGCGCCGGCGTCGCGCTGTACCTGCAGGGCGCCGTCGGGGGGCTGCTGGGGCCCAACGGATTTCTCATCACCGGGCGCGACGGCACCGTCTACGAGAGCGACATCAAGAGCTGGGCACGCACCGACGCCCTCGGCGAAAACGTCGCCGAGCACGGCTTCGCCGCCCTCGACGTCGCCGAGACGCTCGTCGACCCCAAGCTGAAGTTCTCGGCGATTCGCTACCGCGCACCGGTCGAAAACGCGGTCTTCCACGTCGGCATCGGCAAGGGCTGGTTCGACCGCGCCGTCTACGACTTCGACGAAGACGCGCAGATCGGCGCCGGCAACATCCCGCACCTGCAGACCGGCGTCGCCGTCATCAAGCTCACCGAGGCCGCGCCAACGGGCGGCGCATCACGCGGGATCGGCTTCGTCACGGCACCGGGCGAGCTGTTTCCCGAGACGTTTGTCGGCTTCGCCAGCGAGCAGAGCTTCGGCCGCCCCGTCGTCGAAGAAGGCAACGAGAACCCGCCCGACCTGACAAAGACGCCGGGCGGCCCGTACCTGCGCGAGCGGCTCGGCGTCGAGCACGCGATGCCCCTGGGCCTCTGCCAGGACGAGATCGGCTACCTCGTCGAGCCCTACGACTACCAGCTCGCCGAAGGCAGCAACGCCTACATCGAGCAGCCGCCCGGCGACCACTACGAAGAGACGAACTCGATCGGCCCGCAGACCGTGCCGGCGCTCATGAAGGCCTTGAACGCGCTCTTCCTCTTCGAAGGCGCGCGTTAGGCCAGAGCGTCATCATGATGCATTCTGGGTGCAGGCGGGGCTGTTCTGGGTGTTGTGTTTAGCGGTTCTGGGTGCAGATACATGACATCAAGGGCGACGCGACCCCCGGTATCAGGCGATGATTTGCCGTTCTGGGTCCGATTCTCTCTCTGATATGTCGCGACCCCCGTGATTCCGGGGTCGGCCCCGGTCGACGTCAGGTCCCCAGCACACGGGCAAAGATGACGTCGACGTGCTGCAGCTGGTTGTCGAGCGAGAACAGCCGATCGAGGGCGGCGTCGTCGACGTGCTTCGTGATGCGCGGGTCTTGCCGCAGGCGGGCCTTCATGCCCGCCCCTCCCGCCCCGCTGCCGGCCAGCGCCGCCTGCTGCACCCACTCATAGGCCTCGTGCCGGGAGGCGCCACGCTCGACGAGCGCCAGCAGCACGCCGCCGGAGAAGCAGACGTCGCCGGCGCTGTCGAGGTGCCGCTTCATCGCGGCCTCGTCGACGACGAGACCGGCGACGATGCGCTCGGCGCGGCGCAGGGCGAAGTGCAGGGCGGTGGTGGCGTCGGGGGCGATGATGCGCTCGACCGAGGAGTGGCTGATGTCGCGCTCGTGCCACAGCGCGATGTCTTCGAGGGCGGCGCCGGCGTAGCTGCGCAGCAGACGACACAGGCCGGTGAGGTTCTCGCTCAGGATCGGGTTCTTCTTGTGGGGCATCGCCGAGCTGCCGCGCTGCCCGCGGCCGAAGGGCTCAAAGGCCTCTTTGACCTCGTGGCGCTGCAGGTGGCGCACCTCGACGGCCAGGCGCTCGATGCAGCCGCCGACGACGGCCAGCGTGTTGAAGAACACCGCGTGGCGATCGCGCGGGATGACCTGGGTGGCGATGGGCTCGACGCGCAGCCCGAGCGCACGCAGCGTCTGCTCTTCGACATCGGGCGGGATGTTGCCGTAGTTGCCGACGGCGCCGGAGAGCTTGCCGAAGCCGATCTCGTCGGCGGCGAGGCGCAGGCGCTGGCGGGCTCGATCGAGCTCGGCAACGAAGCCCAGCAGCTTGAGCCCGAACGTCGTCGGCTCGGCGGCCTGCCCGTGGGTGCGGCCCAGGCACGGCGTGCGCTTGTGCTCGATGGCTCGCTTGACGAGCGCCTCGCGCAGCCCGGTGATGCCCTGCTCGAGCAGCCGCGCCGACCCGGTCAGCGTCAGCGCAAAGGCGGTGTCGACGACGTCGGACGAGGTCATGCCGTAGTGCAGGTAGCGGGCGTCGTCGCCGAGCAGCTCTTCGCAGGCCGAGAGAAACGCGATCACGTCGTGCTGCGTCGTCTGCTCGATCTCGAGCGCGCGCGCCGACAGTGCCGCGAGGTCGACGACGGCGGCGCGGGCCGTGAGTCGGCCGGCGGTGCCCGCGGGGATGACGCCGCGCTGCTCCCAGGCGGCGACGCAGGCGATCTCGACCTGGAGCCAGCTGCTGGCGCGCGATGCTTCGGACCACAGAGCGGTCATCTCGGGAGTCGAGTAGCGCGGGATCATGGGCGTTCCTTCGTCGACGAGAACAACGCGAGCTGGTGGTTGTACGAGATGGGGCGCGCCCCTGTTGAGGCGCCCGCGCGCGTGCCGAACGCAGCCGCGCGCATCGCCGGCGATGAAGGCGGAACGATCGGGTTCACGGCCGAGCCGCGCAGCGACAACGGCGGCGGCGGCGGCACCACCGGCGGCACGTCGACAAGCACGTTGTCGGCGACGTTGACGACAGCGTCGACGACGACGGCGG